>JBDRWH010000086.1:0-7262 GCA_039802325.1 Caldifarciminota bacterium | reverse complement strand
TGTAAAATCATTTTTCATTGAAACATTCAATTCTATTATTGAAGCAAAATCCGCATTCCTTGCAGCGAGAAATTTTTCTGAAGATATTTTTGTGAGTTTTACATTTCAGGATAATTGCCGAACTCTTTTTGGTGAGATTCCTGAATCGGTCGCTATTACCTTTGAGAAACTCGGAGCAAAGGCAATCGGTGTAAATTGCACAGAGCCCAAGATAGCAATAGAAGTTTTGAAAAAAATGAAAGTGGTGACGGCTTTACCCCTTATTGCAAAACCAAATGCGGGTAAGGTTACGATTGAAGATGGTAGAGTGAGGAATTCAATCTCTGATTCAGAACTCGCCGGGTATTTTGATGCGTTTTTCAAAGCAGGTGCAAGAATGATTGGCGGTTGTTGTGGAACGACCTCCGCATATATCAATTTGATACACAGGAAAAGAAAGAATATTTCCAAAATAGCAGTCAAAAGATTTTGGGAACAGAGAAATGAATCTTATCTTGCCTCACCGCAGAAATTTGTGAAAGCCGACATCAATTCAACTTTCATTGTTGGCGAACGATTAAATCCTTCCGGTAGAAAAAAATTGAAGGAAAATTTGTTAAAGGGTGATTATACAATTTACGGGAATGAGGCAAAGGCTCAAGAAGATGCCGGTGCAGATGCCATTGATATAAATGCATTTGTCCCTGAACTGGATGAGAGTAAGACATTATTGGATTGTCTGTACGAAGTTTTAAAGAACTCCAAACTACCAATTTTTATCGATACCCAGAATTTTTCTGCGGCAGAAAAGGCGATGAGAGTATATGCAGGTATTGGTGTTTACAATTCAATCCCAGCACGGGAAACAGAATTAAAAAGATTTTTGCCGATTGTAAAGAAATTCGGGTTTAAGGCAGTGATATCGCTTGTTGGCAGAAAGATTCCTAAGACATTCAAAGAGCGTATGGAGAATGTTAATCTAACAATAAAAATTGCGCAAAGATTGAAGTTCCCAGTAGGAGATTTAATCTTTGACCCACTTGTATTCTCCGCTGCCACAGAACCTGAACAAATCTTTGAAACGATGAAGACGGTTGAAGAATTGCACACGAAAGGATTGAAGACAATATTGGGTATTTCAAATGTTTCGTTTGGATTACCGGAAAGGAGTTTATTAAACTCAACACTTGTTACGCTTGCTACAAATTCTAATGTCAATTTTCTGATAATTAATCCACTTGACGCAATGGTTATGGCAGCATACCGATCAGCAAAGGCACTCGTCAAAGAGGAAATAAGTGAATATATCAAATGGGCAAAAGAATTTCCTGGGAAAAGCAGGGACATTAGTTCCGTAAAAACTGAAATAAAAATAGACGATACCAAAGCTTCTGTTTCTGAAACAGATTTGGTTAAGGCAATAATTGAGGGTGATGTAAAATCGTCAGTCAATGAAACAAAAAAATTACTTGATTACAATACCCCATCTGAGCAGATAATAGACCATTGTGTTTTTAATGCAATGAAAAAGGTTGGTGAGAATTATGAGAAGGGGACATTTTTTATCCCTGATTTAATGAAATCCGCAGAGGCAACAAAGGCGGTACTCGGGTTAATAAAAAAAAGAATAAAGCGGGGGACCGAGGTATCGGAGCAACGGAGCAAAAAGAAAAGAATAGTGCTCGCGACTGTAAAAGGTGATATACATGATATCGGAAAGAATATTGTGGCAATGGTTTTGGAGTCTGCAGGATATGAAGTTATTGATTTAGGTAAAGATGTTGATACTACAAAGATTGTTGAGGCAGTAAAAAGATATAAGCCGATTGCAGTTGGTCTGAGTGCACTGCTTACAACCACAATGCCGGAAATGGGAAATGTGATAAAATTATTGAGAAAGAATGGGATTGATACGCCCGTAATAATTGGCGGACCGAATGTTAGTAAGGGATTTGCAGAGCAGATTGGTGCCTATGCTGCGGTCAATAATGCATTTGAAGGACTGCGGGTGATAAAGGAGATATGATAGCTTATCTTTATGTTAAGGGATAAATTGAAAAACAAAAAGATAATCACCCTTGAGATTCTTTTGTCCACAAGTATTGATACCGAGAATCTTGTAAGGGAACTTCAGCCATTTAAAGGATATGTGGATGCCTTCAACATCCCTTCAAATCCTTTGGGAAAATTGCGGCCGGATGCGCTTTGTTTTGCCCATATCTTGCAGGAAAGGCTGGAAATAGAAACCATACCACACTTTGTTGCAAGGCATTTTACCCTTCTATCTTTTGAGAGTCAGTTGCTTGGAGCAAAGGCACTTGGAATAGAGAACATTCTATGTGTAACCGGTGATTCGCCGGTTGAAGGTAGGAGTATGTTTGAACTGAATTCTTCCAGATTGCTGGAAGTTGCAGAAAATTTGAGAACGGGTTTGACATCGGCAAGGAAGTCAATCACTCCTATAGATTTTTGCCTGTGCACAAGTTTCAATCCCAATGTTCCTAATTTGCATGGTGAATTTGTAAAGGCAGGGGAGAAGTGCAAATGTGGGGCAGAGATATTCTTTACCCAGCCTGTATTTCAGCCTGAAAGATTTATTGAAATCATGAATGAATTACGCAATCGCTATAAGGATATTAAAATCATTGCTGGTCTTTCTTTTTTATATACAAAAAAACGAGCATTTTCACTCATGAAATTTCTCGGCATTCCATATCAGTATATCACAAAAATTGAAGAGGTTGATGAGTCGGAATTACTCTTTGAAACTGCGAAAAAGTTAAAAGATTATGTAGATGGATTCTATGTAATACCTATAGGAAAGTATGCAAACGGACTTGGGTTGATAAAAAAGATAAGGGGTATTCTTTAACTCAAGTGGTTAATTTTTTGAATAACTATAAACTATGCCCATCAACCATACCAGCATCTATGCCTAATAACCATAAACCAATAGTTTAATAGGTATTTATTTTATTATCCCCAGCCAGTCTCCAAGTAAGAATTGGAATCTACCGATTAAAAGGCTAATTCTTGCCATAACTGTATAGCCAAATGAAGCGCCGAAACCGAGCATAATAAATATTATTCCAAGATTTGCAATCGGTTTTATTATTCCCTTTCTCTCTCTTGAGAAAAAGAAAAATATCAGTGTAGCAACCACTCCAATAAGGATTATTACTGCCCATAAACCATTGTCCCAGCGTGAAAAAACACCCCTCGTGAGCATTGTTCCTTGAATCTGTTTTATTACATCGGTTTGTAGTGTAGCAGGAATTACTACACCTGAACCCCAGCCCAAAAGAAATGCGATAGGAATTCTTACCAGCCATGAAATCTGAGGAATGAATCGCGTGATATAGAGAATTCCCAATATCAGGGGTATGACATATAAGAATTGTCCTTCTTTGAACAACGGCACTATAAGATTCGGATAAACTACATTGTGGTAAGAAAGAGCAATAAGATAGCCAGCAGAAGTGCCCACAAACAGATGTTCGGCAAATCTATAAAAGGGGTTATCACGAAATATGAACGAAAAGATGCAAAGGGTTAGAAGCGAAGAAACCCATATCAATATATCCGTTGAAATGTTCATTTTGACCTCCTTAGAAGCAAGAATCCAATATTGCCAACGATGATGAACAGCATAATGAAGAAGTGCCCTAAAGACTGGGCATCCATTGCCTTTGTGGCATCTCTTTTAGGTAACTTGTAGCCGCTCTTGTAAAGCGCAGTTTCATATTCGGCTGCACCTTTCATACCAGCGAATACACCAACAAGCTGGCCGCTTCCAAGATATGGGTAGGTGTCAGCAGCCGAGACAGCAGTTACTCCAGTACCTAATTTGAAATTGAATTTTGATTGTCCATAAAACAACCAGGTTCTGTATCCGGGATCACCTGCTGAAAGGCTTATGACAAGACTGATATCAGTGTAGTTTGTAATACCCGCTGTCAAAGGTAGAGAATCAAGAGGGGTGTTGTAATAGTCCGCAGGAAACACATTGTTTAGCCTGTCACCAATTCCCAAAACTACTGCTGCAGCACCAGCTTTATAACCCAAAAATACATAGTCTTTACCATATTCTTTATCATAGATTTTCGGAATCGTGGTCAAAGCCAGATCTGCCATGCCTGCGCCCTGTGGCCACATTGCCATTACCAGAACCTTCACATTTTTTGCAAAAAGATGATTTAGCAATGCTTCAAGCATGGGATATAATTCAGGCATTGATTGCGGGTCAAAATCGCAGGAAATAAGCACTGGTTTTGCATCCTGAGGCAATGATTCTATCGCATCATACAATTTCTTTGTCTGCGGCATGACATTTATCGGCATACCAATTGGCACAATAAGTGGGATTATGATTGCGAGCGCCATTATTACATAGATTATCTGCCTCGGCATTTTTGATAGTGTTTCTGCTATCTTCATTATTTACCTCCTCCGAGCCATGACCTTTCAATACCCAATATGATTTTCAGTGCAGTTGAGACTCCGCCAAGTGCAACACCAAACATAATTCCACGTTTTGCCGCCATATTAGGGACTTTCAGCAACCACTCTGCAAATTCAGACAATTTTGGCGAAATAAAATAACCGAAAGGCACCATTCCAAACATAACAACAAATGCGGCTACGAGCAACAGCGTTGCTTCAGTGGTTTTCGCCCGGAATGCACGATACGCAGCAGACGCCATGTAGAATGCCAGGATTGCAAACATTGAAGCACCAAGGGGTAAGATAACATTGGAATATATTGTCATAAACACTGTGCCACCCTTTATTCCCCAGAATAAACCAATAATTGTCATTGTTGCAAGACTGATAAGCGTTATTATGCTGAATGGCCAGCCCTCATTTTTCCTTCTTATACGGTCACTGTGATGGTCAATAAGACTGCCAATGCCAAGAATGATCGCAAATGCTGATACTACAATCACCCAGCGATTGATATGTTCGTTCGCCTGAATGCTTACCGGATGGCCAATGAAAAACTGCACAATCATAACAATGCCCATCAACATACAAATGTATAAAGGAATTTGTTTTTTCATTCATCCTCCTAAAAGTTTAGGTATTTAGGCATTTAGGTGTTTTGGAATTTTTTTCATCCAATATTGAATAAAGACACGACTTTTTCCCAGCCTACAAGTGCGAGTATTGAGCTCAAAAGCAGAACTGCCAGGATAATCATTTTACCCCAATCCTGACCTTTTAAAGAACCTAAAAGTAATGGTTCGCGTGATAGATAAGCACTTGCTGCATACAATTCTTCACCAATCAGTGTATAATCGCAGGCTACGATAAAGAAAGGCAACTGGAAAATGGAATCAGTACCGGCAATTTGAATTGCGCCAGTTGTTGCTCCAGTTTCAGCCAGAACCAGTGATTCAGCCCAGAAATAGCCCACAAATAAGTTGGTTGCAGGTTTGTCTCTGACCATTGTTCCACAGACTGCTGATGTATAGCCGAATTGGTCCTGGGTCAAGAAATAGATGTTATCAGGATTGAATGCATCCGGTCTGCCTGCATCCGTATATGCCTCTTTTACAACTTCTCTTGCTACAGTATAAACTACAGGGTCACGATTAGGAACGAGCAGTGTAGTGTTGTATTCTGCGGTTTTCTTTGCAACCTGAGACAGGATATTCATTGAAGCAATTGTAGAAATTACATCAATCGTAGCAAGACCAGGAACATACAGAATTGGTTTACCCATTTCTGTTGCCCTTCCCACTGCTTCATCAACTGCCTCAAGCCCGCTAATTTTTCTGATAAATAATTCTTTGCCCTTTCGTGCATGGTATATGAACCATATTAGTAGAATCGCATAAACTGCCAGTGCAATGAGAACATTCAAACGGGCAGAGTTGAAAAACTGAGTTCCTGCTGTCTGGTTGCCCTCGCTGACAATAAAGAAGAAAATCAATTGCATAAAACCCCCTTCAGTTAGTCAAATCCTAAATTCTAATTTTTTAATCATAAACATAGCACAAAATTAGCCCTGCATTATCTTGAAACATCAGCTTGAATAGTGGCATCTTTTATTATAATTTTTAATTTAGGCGTTATGGCTACCACTATTTTGACAGTGTAGTTAGAGTTAGATAACTTATCAGGAGCGAGGCTACCACTGAACCAATTTCTACATAATCCTGCCAGAATTTGAAGATCTGTCTCGGCACCATGATTCTATCGCCTTCTACTATCACCGGATCCTTCTTGACTGAAATCTTCTTATTACTCCTCAAAACATAGGCACTGGACATATTTGCCTCAGCGAGTGGTCCACCGGCAAGACCTATGTAGTCGCTTGCCTTCAGATTTGGTTGAAATGGAAACGCCCCTGGATTTACAACCTGACCCTGGACATAAACGATTGCGTTCAATGATGGAACAACAATAACATCACCATTCTGAATCTCAATATTTGCTTCGCTATTTTCGTCGGCGAGTATATCAAGAAGATTGACATTAATTTTTTTGTCACCTCTCATGATATATGCACTACTCAAATTAGCCCAGGGGGTTACACCTCCAGCCTTGCTAATCATATCCGAAACTCTTTCTCCGGGATTTAGTTCATACAACCCTTCACTTGTTCTTTCCATTGCTGCGGTTAATTGAGAGACTTTTAGTTCATATCCCATTTTGCCAAAAACCGCTCCCTTGACAATCACTGATTGATCCATTTTGGGAACAAAAATTATATCTCCATCCTGTACATATGGATTGTCAGTCAAGTTTCCAAAACGTTGGAATTCTTCAAGGTTGACTGTAATATTGATATCTTTGGTTCTCTTTAAGATAATTCTGGAGTGTGAACCTGTTGATGTGGTGCCACCAGCACGCATGACTACATCTGAAACTCGGTCTATCGGGTATGCCATTACGCTCCCCGGATTTCTCACTTCTCCAACAATAAAGACAACAAACAAACGCATCCCTATTAGAGTAATATCTACATTCACATTTCTGTAATATTTTAAAAATACTTTTGTTAATGAATCTCGGCAAGATCGTAGGCTGAGACCATAGACCGGGACTGCTGCAACCACATCATACTGAGGAATGTAGACTCCCTGACTTGTTGGTAATGAAGCAACTGGTAAATTTATTGTGATTTTTCCTTCATAGGTGATTCCTGTTATGTATGAATAATTAGTGGCACCGGTGATTGTTACCAATACTGAATCGCCCGGCATTAAAGTATATTCATCAGAGACAATAGGTTTTACAAGACTTGGTCCACTAACTTCAATGCCTTCCTGTGCAAA
>JBDRWH010000085.1:0-7294 GCA_039802325.1 Caldifarciminota bacterium | reverse complement strand
ATTGTTCCATTTTGTATTGCCAACTGTATATTAATCAGACCTACAGTCTTCAATGCAACTGCAATTTCATGAACAATCCTTCTTATTCCATCAATGATCTTCTTTGACAAACTTCTGGGCGGAATTACACAATATGAATCGCCTGAATGAACACCTGCCTGTTCAATATGTTCCATAATTCCGGCGATAAAAACATCTTTGCCATCACACAATGCATCAACATCAACCTCTGTTGCATTTGTAATATACTTATCAACGAGAATTGGATGCTCTGGAGAAACCTTCACTGCCAGTCTTACATATTTTTCAAGTTCCTGTTCGTCATAAATTATTTCCATTGCCCTGCCTCCGAGAACATAACTCGGACGGACAAGGACAGGGTATCCAATTTTTCTTGCAATATCTTTTACTTCTTCAAAACTGAAGCCAGTAGCAAAGGGTGGTTGAAAGATATTTAGTTTTTTTAGAATTATTGAAAAAGCCTTTCGGTCTTCGGCGAGATTCATATCCGAAGGACTTGTTCCAAGGATTTTTGTATTTAACCCATATTTTGTAATCGCCTCATATAATGGCACCGCAAGATTGACCGATGTCTGTCCACCAAATTGTAAAATTACTCCATAAGGTTCTTCTTTAAATATAACATTTAATACATCTTCAAGTCTCAACGGCTCAAAATAAAGACGACTTGAAACATCAAAATCAGTAGAAACAGTCTCAGGATTATTATTGATAATTATTGATTCATAACCCATCTCCTTTAAGGCAATTGCTGAATGGACACAGGCATAATCAAATTCTATGCCCTGTCCTATCCTTATCGGACCAGACCCGACAATCATAACATTTTTCTTATTTTTGTATTTTATTTTTTTGTTGTTAAATTCACCCCAGTATGTAGAATAATAATAAGGTGTGTATGCCTCAAATTCGCCTGCACAGGTATCCACGATATTGAATACAGGACTAATTTTATTTTCAATGCGTTTTGTCAGTATTTCATTCCTCTTAATCCCCGATACTTTACTTATGTAATCATCGCTAAACCCCAATTTTTTTGCCTGCGTAAGTAGTTGCAAAGACAAACCTTGCTTTTTTAGTAATTTCTCTATTTTCACAATGTTTGCAATCTTTGATATGAAGAATTCGTCTACCTTGCTGAGTTCCATTATCTTCTTCTTTGTGTATCCACGACGCAGAGCCTCAGCAACTGCAAAAACAAAGCGGTCAGTCGGTTCCTGTATCTCTCTTATCAACTCATATTCTTTCCAGTTATCAGGTTCAAGACCAATCTTATCAATCTCAAGCGAACGAATCGCCTTCATTAATGCTTCTTCTATAGTAGAACCTATTGCCATCACCTCACCGGTAGACTTCATCTGGGTTCCAATTCTGCGTTCAACTGTGGGAAACTTATCAAATGGCCAGCGCGGAATTTTTACTACAACATAGTCCAGTGCTGGTTCAAACCCGGCCATAGTCTTTTTGGTGATAGCATTGGGAATTTCATCAAGGTTGAATCCAACCGCTATCTTCGCACTAACTCGAGCAATTGGATAGCCAGTTGCCTTTGATGCAAGGGCAGAAGAACGAGAAACCCTGGGATTGACTTCAATAACCCGATATTCCCATTTTTCAGGATTTACCGCAAATTGAATATTACATCCACCTGCGATCTTCAATGAGCGGATAATCTTAATCGCAGCACAGCGCAATGCTTGATGCTGTTTATCGGTCAGTGTCTGAGCAGGAGCAACCACCATACTTTCACCAGTATGTATACCCATCGGGTCAATATTTTCCATACTGCAGATAATAATACAGTTATCATTATTATCGCGCATTACTTCGTATTCATATTCTTTCCAACCTAAAACACTTTCTTCAATTAACACCTGTTTAATCGGTGAACGGATCAAGCCCGTCATAACCGCATCATAAAATTGGTCGCCATCATAGACAACGCTGCTTCCAGTACCACCGAGTGTGTAGGCCGGTCGAATCAAAAGAGGGAAATGCATACCTTTCAGTACTTCACGTGCTTCATCATAGTTATGCACAGCAAAACTCTGAGGAATAGGCTCACTAATTCTATTCATAAGCGCACGAAAGTAATCTCTATTTTCTGCCATTTCAATTGTCTGGAGATTAGAGCCGAGTAATTCCACATCAAATTTCTCAAGAACGCCCTTGCGCGCCAGTTCATACGATAGATTCAATCCAGTCTGCCCTCCAAAACCCGGCAAGAGTCCCTCAGGTCTTTCTTTGTCTATGATTTTTGCCAAAATTTCTGTTGTCAGGGGTTCAATATAAACAACATCTGCAGTCTCAAGGTCAGTCTGAATAGTTGCTGGATTGGAATTTACAATTATGGTTTTGTATCCTTCTTCACGCAATGACCTGCTTGCCTGGGAACCGGAAAAATCAAATTCTGCAGCCTGTCCGATTATGATCGGACCGGAACCAATGATTAATACCTTATTAATATCCTTTCTTTTCGGCATTTAACATTTTGAAAAAACTCTCAAAAAGGAAAGAAGTGTCATAAGGACCTGGTGAGGCTTCAGGATGGAATTGTACTGAAAACACAGGCAGGAATTTGTGTCTCATACCTTCAACCGTCCTATCATTTAGATTAATCCAGTCAAAGATTATCTCTTTATTCTTACTTTCCTCTGTAATTGCATAACCGTGATTCTGAGAAGTAATATAAATCTTTTTGTTCCCTAAAAACTGAACAGGATGGTTATATCCACGATGCCCAAATTTCAATTTATATGTTTTCAAACCAAGCGCAAGCCCCAATATCTGATGTCCGAGACATATCCCAAATACAGGATAACCATTTTTTATTAGATTTCTCAGTGTCTTAACAGTAGAATTTATGATTTCAGGATGGGCGGGATTTCCCGGACCATTTGAAATTACTATTCCATCTGGCTCTAACTTCTTTACAGTCTCAAAATCAGTATCATAAGGAACCTGAATGACTGACGAATATTTTAATAGAGAACTGAGGATACTTTTTTTGACTCCACAATCAATGAGCAAAATTCTTTTTTTACCTTGACCTTTGTGAAGTATTATTGTCTTGCACGAAACTCTTTCAACCAGGTTTTCTGTGTGGGGATGGGGCATATTCATTATCTTTTTTGATAACTTTTCAATATTGGTATTTCTTTTCGAAACCGAGAGTATTGCCCTCATCGTTCCGTAATATCTCAACTTCAGAGTTAGTTTGCGCGTATCAATATCCCAGATACAAGGTAAATTATTTTTCTCAAGATAGTCTTCAATCTTTCTATTATTTGTCGAAAAAAAAGCGGGCTCTTTTATTGCGAGCCCGCGTATCTTGGCGGAATCTGACTCTTGATGTTTGAAATGAAACCCATAATTTCCAATCAAAGGATAGGTCATCAACAAAATCTGACCTGTATAGGAAGGGTCTGTAAAAGCCTCTTCATATCCAGTCATTGCAGTATTGAAAACAAGCTCGCCATACACAGCCCTATCTGGTCCAAGACCCCTACCCCGAATCACTGTTCCGTCTTCAATAACTAATGTACCGGTTTTCATTAATTTTCTATTATATTCAATATTTATAAATTGTCAACAATAGTGCAAAATTATGCATCAAAGTTTTTGAACTTAACATAAATAGGAACAACAAGTTTGATGACGCTCTTGGCGTCGGGCGTATTCTGAATATACGGATCTTTTATGTAATTTAGAATTATTGTAATAAATACAGAGTCCTTGAATCGTTCAACCTCATCATAATCACTGGCACTCTTCTTTTCGATAAAATTTTTCAGCCGATTTAATGATTCCCTTACTACGCCCAGACCATTATAATTAATACCTCCAATTCGTTGTTTCGCTTTTTTGATTTCCTGGTCAGCGGTTAGTAAGGTTAGTTCAATCTTTGTTTCATAATCGTCCATCAGTTTTGTAAGGTCATCCGCCGGAACTGTATAATTATGCAGATCAGTAGTATCAACATTCTGCTTTTGATTGAGAAGACCGTACAGATCCCCGGCCCGACGGATGTATTGCCTTGTTGTTTCGGTTAGTGAATTATACAGGCGTTTGCTTTGAAGCCAGCGCAACGAAATAGCCAATTTTATTCGCCGTTTTGTTTTATCAACGTGTGTTTCCCCAGGTTTATTATTGGTCTCTTCAATAATCTTTTCAATATTCTCGCTATTAAAATATATCGGCTCGTATGGAGGCTTCTTAAGCAATTTGTGAATATCCTGAATGATCTTATCAATCTTCTCCTTCTTGCTTACCTCTGATAATTGAGGATAGGTTTTATCAATGAAGAATTTGACCAGATACTTGTTTATTGTGTATCTACCTTCTTCCAATTCCTGCTTACTAACTGCATTAGGACACCATTCAGCAAAAATCTCCACATCTGGTCTCTTCAGAAATTCAATATCATAGGGAAGTTCAGTAATGACCGTATCAGGTTGGATCAGCCATTGAAGATTCATAAGAACTTCTTCAAGGTTATCCAGATGGTTCTTACTGGGCCAGGCCATCCGTTCTCCTTTCAAGGCGAAACTCGACATACTCTTCGGACATAGAAATACACTATCATTTTACGCAAAAATTTGTGATTGTCAATTATCAAAAAAAAGTGCCTGCCATAGGGGCAGGCACTTCCAGAAGATTCTGGCAACTTTTTTATTCACCACCCTTCAAAACCTTTAACCTTGCTTCGGTTCTCTTCTTATAATCTTTTGCACCCTTATGATTCGGGTCAAGGGCAAGAACCTGATTAAATACCTTCAGGGCTTCATCAAAGTTTTTCGCTGAGAAATAACTAACACCTTTCTTATACAGGGCTTCAATTTCCTCTGCGGTAGCCTTCTTTACAGGTTCTTTTGGTTTGGTTGTGGTTGGTGGTTTTTTCTCCTGAGAAATCTTTGCCTTTAGCCGGGTAATTGCCTCACTTGATTCGGTATTCTGCGGGTCAAGATCAAGAACCTTCTGATAGAACTCCATTGCCTTGGCAAAATCATTCGCCTTTTCTCTATTCCGCGCCTCAGTTAAATAAGCATTGATCAACTCTGTTCTACGAGTCTCAATATTAGCAATGTAATCCTTTGCCTCTGTATTATCTGGATCAAGAGAAAGCACCATGTCAAAAGCCTTCTTTGCCTCGGCAAGATTGCCTTCAGAGAAATATATCTTACCCTGAGATAGATAAGTCTTTATACTCTTTTCCCTTTCCATTGCTGCAATTTCCCGTTGTATTGCCTCTTCAGTCTTCTTCAGATTAAAGACAAGTTTGCTCTTCACACCTGGTTTTACACTAACCTTGGCAATGTAATCAACATAATTAGGCGTACTCACTGTAATTGTATAATTCCCTGCAGGTAGACTCATATTGAATGTTCCTGCGGGGGCACGGTATCGTTTGTTAATTTCTTTAATGTCAACAACACAATTACTCAACAAATCCTTTGTCGTTTGATCTTTTATCTCACACTCAATAGAGCCCACCTTCGGCGCCGAAACAGCGGTGCGATTATTACCCTCAAGACCAAATGTCCAGCGTGGAGACCAGGGTCTGAAATGACCTAAATATTCAACCTTACATAATGCAATTGTTGCAGTAACAACTGGAAAATGATATTTCATTCCGACATTCGCATCCCTACCATCCATCTCCATTGACATCTCAAGTCCAAAAGGGAATTTAAGTGAGCCACCCATGAATAGACCCAATGCCCACCAGGAATGGTCCTTTGTAGCATAGTCCTCACCGAGCACAAGAAAATCAGTATTGAATATGTGACTGCGCCATCCATATCCGACAAACCTGCCCCTGCCAAGCCCCAAGACAAAGTTCGCTACCCTGCCAAAGTATTTTTGCATTGCGATGTAACCAGAAAACAACTCCCAGGGTCTGCCGTTCATATTTCTGTGATAACTTATCTCCTCAATAGTCCCGTCATTACCACCAGCACCCACAGTTGAAATATGCTTGGCATAAGAAATATCATCCACACCACAGAACCACGCAGTTCCACTTTCTTTTCCTTCTTTCAGCAGATAACTGACACTTGCAACCCAGGTTGTAGGAGTAAACATAGATATTGCAAATTCACCTTTACCAAAACCGTACTTAAATGCCATTGAAAAATCTTTTGGATCAACAAATATACTATCATTAGGATTAGGATCATCCGAATACATTGGGAAAGAAAATTCCGTGGTTATCCCCCACATTCCTTTGATATCATACTGGGGAACAGTGGGGACATCAAGATAACCAGAAGTGCGACATAACTGTGAAACAATAACCAAATAGACAATTAGCATAATGCCTCCTTAGTTATCAGAAATAACAAATCCATGGTTATCCCCAATTCTATTATATATTATAATAAAAATTTCTATTTTGTCAAGCCCCATTTTGAACTCTTCAAGAACTTCAATTTATTCCTTTTCCTTTCCCATGTTCCCTTAAATGTTACGAGAAAAGAAATCAAGACAAGTTTAAAATCCAGAAACAAACCCATTTTCCGGGCATACAACAAATCATACTTGAACTTATGCCGCCTTGGTAAATCACGCGGAGCAAAAATCTGGGCAATGCCTGTAAGACCAGGCCGCATCCTGATCCTTTTCTCATAACCAGGTATCTCCCAAACATGCAGGTAGCAATCATTATGTTCTATTTCCGCGGGGAGTAGTGCTCTTGGACCGACAAAACTCATATCACCAACAAGTATGCTAATCAACTGTGGTAGTTCATCCAACGCCGTTTTACGTAGAATCCTGCCAATAAGCGTAACCCGTGGGTCATTCTCTCTTGCCTGAACATTTATGTTTTCACCCAGGGTGTCCTTACGCATTGACCGGAATTTTATAACCTTGAATAATTTACCATTTTTCCCTATACGGAATTGTCTTATGCAACAGGGTGAGCCATCTTCACACCAGATTCCTATCCATATTAATGACCAGAGCCAGGAAGACAAAATAAGTCCTATTCCGCTCAGTATAATATCAAAAATCCTTTTTGATAGCGGTTCCTTGATCTCTTCCTTAAATCCGTTTATTTCCTGCGTTTGCTCAATTCCCCACACTGCCCCATTGATAACTTCCATAATTATCTCCTCTCTAAACCTCCTTTTTTTATCTACTCATAAAGACAATAATGGGGCCGAATTATTGCCTTTAAGAATACAAACAATTATATTAAAAATATCTCATTTGTCAACACTACAATTTGAATCAAAAATATCTTACAAAGATAGTGGAAGGAGTTGATAGA
>JBDRWH010000084.1:0-7307 GCA_039802325.1 Caldifarciminota bacterium | reverse complement strand
AATATCAATTATTATAAACCAGATAAAGAACAAAGGAAAGATATAAACCGGCAGTTTACTTTCTTTAAAATCATCACCCCTTGTCAAGCCAATCGTTGAAACAAATAAAACGGTAATCAACCCGGCGACGACCGAAATTTCAAATACACCAGCGTAATACGCCTTCATAAAGAATAATACTACTGCAAGAAATACACTCGCTGCCATAAGGCTCAATGCGGCTTTAAGCAGGTCTTTTAACAATACCGCAAGGATTGAAAAGAAGACCAGGGCACAGAGTGATATTAAATATAACTCCTGCATAAAAACCCCTATAACCTCAAATACTGCATTGCATATCTAATACCATATTCAAGAATATTCACTGCAGGTGTAATCCATTTGGAGATAACCACGGGGAAGCCAATGCCGATTATGATACAAACAAGGGCAATTAAAAGCGTTGACAATGCCATCCAGAAAGGAACTTCCTTCACATTTTGTAGTGTTTCTTTCAATTTACCAAAGAATGCCCGACGCTGGATAATAATATAATACCACAATGTAATAATACTTGCCAGGACCGCCACAAATGCAAATCCATAAGCCCTTGCCTGTAATAATCCTATAATAATAAATAACTTGCTCCAGAAACCGTTAAGTGGTGGCACACCGGCAACGGAAAGCGAACCAACCACGGTAGTCGCCGCAGTAATTGGCATCCTCTTACCAAGACCACCCATTTTATTCAAATCCCTGGTCCCGGTTGAATGCTCAACCGAACCTGAATTCAAAAACAACAATCCTTTAGCAAGGGCATGGTTTAAGATATGGAATAATGCACCCATTATTGCAAAACTCGTTCCCGCGCCAAATCCAAGGATAATATAACCGACCTGGCTGATTGATGAATAGGCAAGCATTCTTTTAATATCATCCTGTCCCAGGGCAAGGACTGCACCGACTAAAATAGAGATTATACCGAGATACATCAAGACCGTTGATACTGCGGGTGTTAAACCGAAGACATTCAAGAATATTCTTGTCAGTGCATAGACACCAGAAACTTTTATTAATAAACCCGAAAGCATTGCGGATATTGGTGCGGGTGCACTGGGATGGGCATCTGGTAACCAGGAATGGAATGGCACAAGCGCTGCCTTTAAGCCAAAACCAAAAATGAAGAATCCAGTGCAGATATACATTATAAATTTCGCATCTTCTTTAAAGAATCTATCTGCAATGTCACCGAGTTTCAGACTTCCGGTAATACTGAAGATTAGAGCAATGCCCAATAGCAGAAATGCGGTTGCGACTGCAGAAAGTGCAAGATACTTGAATGAAGCCTCAAGTTCATCATGCTTTAGTCCATAGGCAACAAGACCATAAGAAGATATCGCAGCAACCTCAAGGAAGACATAGATTGTAAATAAATCCGTAGCAAGGACAAGTCCGGACATACCGCCGACCATAATCATAAATAATGCATAGAATATCCCTTTTGAACCATAATGTTCCATATAGTCAATTGAAAATAGCGTTACACCAAAACTGACAAGATATATGGCAAATAACATAAATAGACTGAAACCATCCAACGCAAAGACAATATTTAAATTTTGATTGAACCACTGGAAATGGCGTATTCCGGAATGTGATGCCACAACCTGGTAGCCAAAGGTCATTGAATAAATCAATAGAAAGAGGATTGCCAGATTCGTCAATAAATCAGGTAGAAATCTTTTTGAAACTTTCTCAATCAAAGGCAGGAATGCAGCAAGGACGAACGGAATGATTATAAAAAGAGATACCATATCAGACTCCTCATTTAATCAAAGATAATAAAACATAGACAATTATAACAAGTCCCGCAATACACCAGGCAAGGTAGTTTGCATAGTGACCATTGTGTGCGTACTGGAGTAGTTTCGTGAATGCATTACCAGTGATAGTAACCGTCTTCTCATAGAAGTAGTCAATCGGTCTATCAATCGCCACATACAAGATATGGGCAAGTCCTTTTAAGAATTTTATTCCCTGCTCATACATATCAAATACCCTCTGCTCTGACCAGTCATAAAGGGTGCTTAAAATTGGCAGTCTGTGGATAACCTCAGAGGCATAGGCTGCCTTTTTCTCTGCCTTGTTCCAGCCATACAAATGTATTACAAGACCAATCAGGAGCATAAAAATTGATACACCAGCAATCGGATTTACCAAATCAAGGGCATGGGCAGAAAAATCATAGTGATGGGCAATCTCTTCGGGATGCATTTCAAGTAAAGGTTCAAAGAAATATTTGAAAGGCAGATAATTATAAACGCCAAATAAAATGCAGAGCACCGCAAGGATAATCATAGGAACCAGGAATGGAGATTCTGCCTCTTTTGTCTTGGGTAATTCTTTGTTGCGCGGTCCTAAGAATATTGAATGCCCTGCCTTTAAGAATGATACAAAGGTGAATATTGCACCAACCCATCCGGCGATAGCAAATATTACAAAGCCTGTTTCATAAGCACCATGTATCACAAGTTCTTTTGATACAAAACCGTTTAGGGGCCAGATTCCTGATATTGCCGCAGCGAGAATTAAATAACACAATGCAGTAATGGGCATATCCTGTTTTAATCCACCGAGCCTCTTCATTTCGGTAGTCCCTGTCCGATGTTCAACCGCACCTGCAACCATGAACAATCCAGATTTGTATATGGCATTATTCAACATGTGGAATATTCCACCAATGATACCGATCGGCAATGCAGTTCCAATACCCAAGACCATATAACCATACTGGCTTATCGCATGGAATGAAAGCAATTTTTTATAATCCTTCTGTATCAATGCCATTAATACAGCGAAAATAATCGTTATTGAACCGACTATCATCAAAATTATTGAAGCCGGCGTCCCTTTTATCGCAAATAATTCAATTGAAATTCTCGTTAATAAGAAAATTCCCAAAAGTTTTTCCAGGGCTCCGGGCAAGAACGCCATAAATGTGACCGGTGCATCAATTGCTGCATCCGGAATCCAGGTATGGAATGGCATTGAACCACCTTTGCCAAGTGCACCAATCATCATCATTATAAAACTCAGCAGATAAAGTCCAGTTGGCTTTACCGGCTCATGGGCAATCTCGGATAGACTTGCCTTGCCGGTGAGATACCAAAGAATTGCAATGCCGAATATCATACAGAAGTCGCAAAGACCATTGATAATAAATGCCTTGATTGCAGTGCGCTGGGTATTTTCTGTATTACCGAGGGTTATTAGACCATAAAGGGTCAAGAGCAATCCTTCCCAGAAGAAGAGCAATACCAAAAAGTTATCCGCAAGGATAGCACCATTGGCAAAGGCAATCGTGAGAAAGATATAGCAGTAGTATTCGCCGACCCTCGGATGTTCTTTCATCTTTATAAATGAATATATACTGATCAAGAATCCAAAGATGTTTATCCACAATAATGCAAATGATGAGAAATGATACAATCTCAAATCAAAATTTAGCCAGCCCACCCAGTTCAATGTCAAGACGAGATTTTTGTAATCAAATAAGAGCCAGGCAATATAGACTAAAATTGCACCGGCAATAATTGCAATAAACTCCCGCAGACCCTTGATTGTTCTGGGAATTAATATTGCGATGATTGCTACAACAACCGGCAAAACAATAGGAGTTAGGAGAATCTGAGGATTTAGCATAACCAACCCATCCTATTAAATCCCAAATCCCAAGCACCAAATCCCAAACAAATTCCAATATTAAATAATTCAAACGAAGCCGTCTTTCTAAACCGTTTCGCATTTCGCAACCGTAAAACGACTAACGATTCTTTAAAATTCAGGATTTGGTATTTTAGATTCTTATAACTCATAATCCTAACCTCAATATCTGTGTCGTGGCTATATCAGCCAGTTTCATTGGATAGGCGATGAATATACCCGCAAGGAGCGAAAGAATCGCAAGGACAATCACGACAAAAAGCATTGAATTTGTTCCTTCTTTTGCAGAAATCTTTGCCTCACCAAGGAAGACCATATTGAATACCCTGAACATATAGAATGCGGTCATAACTGCGGTAAAGAGTGCTAATGCGGCAAGCCAGAGATTACCAGATTTTACCGTGCCTAAAATCACTAAAAACTTTGAAAAGAATCCGCCAAGGGGTGGAATACCAATCACCGAAAATGCCGAGACGATAAATACTATTGCCGTGATAGGCATTGTCTTAATCAAACCACCAAGTTGTCTGATATCCTTGGTATGGGTATTGTGTTCAATAATACCTGCACACAAAAAGAGCCCTGCTTTTGCAAGCCCATGCATTAAAAGATATAAAATTGCACCAGTAACCGCGGTCGGCTCCATCACACTCAAACCTAAAAAGATATATCCAATCTGACTCACCGTAGAATAAGCAAGGATTCTCTTTAGATCGTTCTCCACGGTTGCTGCACCCGCCGCAACCAGACTTGAAATCACCGCAATGATTGGAATTGCGGTCTGCCAGCCCTCAGGTATTGCAAATGTATAATTAAATATCCTGGCATAGGCATAGACACCAATCTTTACCAATACTGCGGCATGTAATAATGCAGTAACGGTTGAAGGTGCAACACCCGCATCCGGCAACCAGGTTTGGATCGGCACAGTTGCTGACTTGGCAAACATACCGAATAAAATCAATAAGACTGCAGAGCCAGGAATGAGCGTGCCCCGCATATCCATTATATTGAAACTCTGGGTCTGGTTATAGATCTGGATAAATCCAAAGAGCATAATTACTGCGCCACCGAATGTGACTAAAAATGTCTTATCTGCTCTTAATATATGAATCTTATCACGATAAAATCCCACAAGGCGCCAGGAACAGATTGCGGTGATCTCCCAGAAAAGATACATAAATATTAAATTCGCTGAATAGACCAGACCCATCATTGAACCGATGAATAATAAGACCATTAAATAATATTCACTCTGATTCTCTTCATGGGAGATATAACCAACCGAATATAAAACAATCAACATTCCAATAAAGGAAGACACAATGGACATAAAGACTGATAGACCATCAACCACCAGATAAAAATCAAGCCCCATAACAAGGGGTCTACCAAATATATGCTGTCCACCATTAAATACAAAGGGTAATAATAATAAAGGAAGGATTGCAGTTGCTAAGGCAATGAGTACTGACCAGACTGAACGGAAACTCTTTGATATCAACCCCGCGACCGGAATGGTCAATGAGCCGATTATTGGGACAAAGACCGTTAGTATGGTAATCGTCTCAATGTTCATAAAAGATAGCGAATCATATTCACAATAAGGAAAATGTCAATACCCCAATTTCAACTCTAATATTTGATTTGTTTGCATTATGTATTTTGGTGAATTATTTCATTTTACAATAATGCAATTTGATCAATAATAAATGTCACAGCTATTTAGCTCTTATATCTTCTTTAGTTTTTTTGACATTATCATACTGACGCTCCGCATAATAGTTATTAACCATTAAACTCAAACTATGAGTCTTCATTATCTTGAGATATTAGAGTTCAAGACAAGAAAAAGAGCAGACATAAAGTAATTAATGACCCTCCTTGACTTTGGAGGCAAATAGAGTATAATCATTCTGTAGAAAGAAAAGTGATTACGCGCGCCTTTAGATTTAAAATATCTTGTAATCTGAATCCAGAGATCTTATTAAGGAGGTATTTATATGGGACATAGTGGGTTTAGAAATATTGGGTTTTTCGGTCATGCAGGTTCTGGCAAAACCACGCTTGCTGATGCTATTTTGTTTGCCTGCGGTGCCAATAGCAGATTTGGCAAGGTAAGTGATGGCACAAGTATGTTTGATACTGACCCTGAGGAGCAGAAAAGGGGTTGCAGTTTAAATTTAGGTGTTGCCACATTTGAACATAACGGTGTAATATTTAATATTTTGGATACCCCGGGTTATGCTGATTTTGTCGGTGAAATGCTGAGCGGTATCTATGCGGTTGATATTTGTGTAATTGTGGTTGATGCAAGTACTGGCGTTGCTGTAGGTACCGAGAGAATTTTGAACGAGGCGATGAAAAGAAATTTGCCTGTTTTATTCTTCATAAATAAACTCAAAAAAGAAAATACAGACTTTTTTGAAGTATTGAAGAGTTTAAATGAAATTTCAAAAAGAAAAGTTGTGCCATTCAATCTACCAATAGGCACAGCTGAGAAAATTGAAGGTGTAGCCAATATAGTCAAAGAAAAGGCGTTCATAACAAAAAATGGCAACACAACTGAAGGTGCTATTCCTGGTGACCTTAAAGACAAAGTTGCAAAATATCAGGATTTATTTATTGAGAGCGCAGCAGATAATGATGACAATCTTATGAATAAGTATCTTGAGACCGGCTCTCTAAAAATTGAAGAATGCATTCCGGCAGTGAAAAAGGCGATACTGGATAACAAGATTGCTCCCTGTTTATGCGGCGAAGCGAATGAACTAATTGGCGTGCACGAATTAGTAAACACTGTAATTGAGTTTCTTCCAACCTATGAAGAATTGCCTGATATTACAATTGGTGATGTCAAAATAAAACGAAAGGAAACAGAACCTTTTGTTGGTTACATTTTTAAGACTGCAGTTGAACCGCATCTTGGTGAACTCTGCTATGTGAAAGTACTGAGCGGCAAGATTGGTGTTGGCGAAACCATAAATAATACTACACAGAATACTGAAGAAAAGATAAACCAGATATATTTCCTGAAGGGTAAAGAAAAGAAAGAAAATAATGTATTGACCGCAGGCATGATTGCAGGTCTTGTGAAGTTAAGAAATACTCACACAGGCGACACACTTGCAAAATCAAATATCAAGTTGCCAAATATTGAATTTCCAGCACCCTCAATATCAATGGCGATTGTTCCTAAGGCTAAAGGTGATGAAGAAAAGATCTCAAATGGTTTGAGTAAATTAAGGGCTGAAGACCCAACCTTCAGTTTTGCCTATGACCCTGAAATAAAGCAACTCATTATCTCAGGAATTGGCGAATTACATCTTGATATCATACTTTCCCGGCTCCAGAGAAAATACGGGGTGAATGTAGATTTGACAAAAACAAAAATAAAATACCGCGAAACCTTCACGAAAAAGACTGAAGCCCAGGGTAAATACAAAAAACAGACAGGCGGTCATGGTCAGTATGGGGATTGCTATCTAAGGGTTGAACCTCTGCCAAGAGGTCAGGGTGTTGAATTTGTTGATGAGATATTTGGTGGTGCCATTCCTTCAAGATACATTCCTTCGGTTGAAAAAGGAGTATATGAGGCGCTTGAA
>JBDRWH010000083.1:0-7333 GCA_039802325.1 Caldifarciminota bacterium | reverse complement strand
AGCCAGAACTTTTGCAATGATTTTTTCAATATTTACCGCTTCATTATAGGTAGGAATGATTACCAGACCGATTTTCATTATTTCATTATACATAAAATCATCATAATGTCAACTTACAAAAATCCTTGACACAGAAAGGATTTTTTATATACTTAATATCTGGAAACATAATAGTTATATGGGCATTAATATAGGTCATTTTGATGAAAATCAGGGGTCAAAATTCCCTGAAAAATCATTATTTTATGTCCTTTCCAAACAATTCCGCACATATAACAGATCTTACAGGGAGGTAGGATAATGGGTAAGACTCTGGCAGAAAAAATCTTATCAGAAAAGAGTGGTCAGGATGCCTATGCAGGCCAGATAGTCATTGCCAATGTGGATGTTGCTGCTTTCCAGGATGGAACTGGCCCTTTAGGTGTTCGTCAGATACAAAAACTAAAGATTGCAAAGGTGCGCGCACCAAAATCCATTGTTTTTATTGACCATGCTGCACCCTCACCCCGTAAAGAATTATCCAATGACCATATGTTTCTACGCGATTTCTGTTCAAAATCAGGAGCAATTCTTTCTGAAGTTGGGGATGGTGTGATCCATCAGCGACTTGTGGAATCTTTTGCCAAGCCCGGGGATGTTGTTATTGGGGCTGATTCTCATTCCTGTACATCTGGTGCCCTTTGTGCCTTTGCTACTGGTATGGGTTCTACTGATGTGGCAATAGGAATGGCAATGGGTAAAACCTGGTTTAAGATTCCTGAAACATTTCGCATAGAGGTGAAGGGAAAATTTCCTTCCGGCGTAGGTGCAAAAGACTTGATTCTTTATCTTATTGGAATGATTGGTGCTGATGGTGCAACCTATAAAGCCCTTGAATTTGGAGGTGAAGCGATTGACAGTATGTCCATGGAATCACGATTTACACTATCCAATATGGCAGTTGAAGCGGGTGCCAAGACAGGCTTGATCGCCTCAGATTTGATAACCAAAGAATATCTTAAAAAACAGGGTAGATTGAATGATTGGCGTGCATTGACTCCTGATAAAGACGCCAAGTATGAAAAAGTCATTGAGATTGATGCAAACAAACTTGAACCACAGGTTGCCTGTCCTCACACAGTTGATAATACAAAACCAGTGAGCGCTTTGAAAGGAACAAAGGTGCATCAGGTCTTCATTGGAACCTGCACCAATGGTCGGATTGAAGATTTGAAGATCGCTGCTGATATTCTAAAAAACAAGAAAATTGCTTCTCATGTAAGAATGATAATCGTTCCTGCATCAAGGCAGGTGTTTCTTGATGCACTGAAACTTGGCTTGCTTGAGGTCTTTGTAAAGGCAGGCGGCATTGTTCTTGGGCCCGGATGCGGTCCGTGTGTTGGTGTTCATGAAGGAATACTTGGTGATAATGAGGTTTGTCTGTCCACGGCAAATCGCAATTTTAAGGGCAGGATGGGAAATCCAGAGGGCTTGATATATCTGGCTTCTCCGGCTACTGCCGCATATTCTGCAATAACGGGGTTTATCAGTGACCCAAGGGAAGTTATTAAAAAGACTAAAAGAACAACTAAAAGAAAGGGGTAAATTTATGGACATTATTAAAATAAAATTAAAGGAAAAAATCCCTGTGTGGAAAGAAGAGATAAAAAATCTTGTAAAGGAATATGGCGATAAGGTTATTTCTGAGGTTACTGTGAGTCAGGCATATGGTGGTATGCGGGGTGTAAAGGCATTGATCTGTGATACATCTGAGGTTCCGCCGGATAAAGGTTTGATAATCAGAGAGATTCCAATTGCCCAGTTGAAGAACAAATTGCCTGAAGAGGTTCTATATCTGTTGATCATCGGGGATCTGCCTGACAAGGAAGCGACTGAGATGGTGAAAAAAGACCTAAAAAAGCGCGCCAAAGTTCCTGACTATGTATGGGATACATTGAAGGCATTGCCCAAGGATTCTCATCCAATGGTTATGTTCAGTCTGGCAATTCTGGCATTGGAAAGGGAATCCATGTTCAGGAAAAAATATACTGAAGGAATGAAAAAAGAGGAATACTGGGAGTGGACACTTGAAGATTCACTGGACCTCATTGCAAAACTTCCGGCAATTGCGGCGGGTATTTATAGAATGAGATTTAACAAAGGTAAATTGATTGCGTCAAACCCTGATCTTGATTGGGCAGGCGATTATGCACACATGCTGGGCATACCAGACCCAACTGGTGAATTTAAAAACCTGATGAGGTTATATATGGTATTACACTCTGACCATGAAGGTGGCAATGTAAGTGCCCATACCTGCCATTGTGTTGGCTCAGCTCTCTCTGACCCATACTATGCGGTTTCTGCAGGTTTGAATGGTCTTGCTGGTCCATTGCATGGACTTGCTAATCAGGAATGTCTTGCCTGGGTCATCAAAGTAAAGGAGAAATTTGGTGGTGTTCCAAGCGACCAGGATCTAAGACAGTTTGCCTGGGATACACTGAATTCAGGACAGGTAATTCCTGGTTATGGGCATGCGGTTTTAAGAATTACTGATCCAAGATTTGATGCCTTCCTTGAATTCGGATCAAGGGCATGTCCAAATGACGAACTATATCAGATTGTTGCCAAGGTCTTTAAGATTGTACCAGGTGTGTTGAAAGAGCATGGCAAGGCAAAAGATCCCTGGCCCAATGTAGATGCTGCATCTGGCTGTCTTCTTTATCACTTTGGGGTCACTGAGTTTGAATATTATACAGTGCTTTTTGGTGTATCAAGGGCAATGGGAATGTGTGCCCAACTGATTGTAAGTCGCGCCTTGGGCGAGGCAATTGAGAGACCAAAATCAGTGACTACAAAATGGGTAAAGGAAACAGTTAAAAAGGCATAGTGGAGGATATTATGGCTCTGCAGGGAAAGGCTTGGAAATTCGGTGACGATATATCAACCGATTTAATCTGTCCAGGACGATATTTCCATTTACGGTCAAATCTTGAGGAACTTGCCAAACATGTGCTTGAGGATGCTGACCCGCAATTCGTTCAGAAAATGGGAAAAGGAGATTTTGTCGTTGCGGGCAACAATTTTGGTCTTGGTAGTTCAAGAGAACACGCACCTACGATTATTAAACTTGCTGGTGTGAGCGCAGTTCTTGCCAAGTCATTTGCCCGTATATTCTATAGGAATGCAATAAATATTGGACTTCCACTCGTGGAATGCGATACTGATAAAATTGAGCAGGGTGATGAACTTGAAATTGACCTGGAAGCAGGTCTGGTAAAAAATAAGACCAAAGGTATTGAGCTAAAAGTCCACCCCTTGCCAAAGGCAATGATCAATATTCTCAATGATGGTGGACTGTTAGCGCATATTGAAAAACATGGAGATTTTAAACTGAGTTAAAACAGGAGAGCATAAATGGCTAAGAAGAAAAAGATAAAAAAGAGACCCGTAGTCAAAAAAATAAAGAAAGCAGAAAAACCTAAACAAGCGAAAAAACTTGAATATCCAAAGCCTATAATAAAGGCGATGGAACATTTTGCCGGGATTCTTGAGAAACAACTAAAACGGGTTCAGACAATAAAAAAGGCTGAAGACTGGATTGATTATTCAAAATTGAAGCCTTTAGTAATCGGGGTTATCGGTGGTGACGGCATCGGTCCATACATCACTGGAGAAGCGCAGAGAGTATTAGAATATCTTTTGAAAGATGAAGTCAAAAAAGGAAAGATTCAATTCAGGACGATTGAGGGTTGTACTATTGAGCGTCGGGCTGAAGTGAAAAAAGCAATTCCTGATGAGGTTCTTGTGGAAATCAGAAAATGTCCTGTATTACTCAAGGGTCCAACAACAACACCGAAAAAAGGTGACCCCTGGCCCAATATTGAAAGTGCCAATGTCGCAATCAGAAAAGAACTTGATCTTTTTGCCAATGTCAGGCCGGTGCGGGTTCCATCCCAGGGTATTGACTGGATATTCTTCCGTGAAAATACCGAGGATGTATATGCACTTGGACCTTTTGGTGTTGAAGTGACACCTGACCTGGCAATTGATTTTAAAATGATCACCAAACCTGGTAGCGACAGAATTATCAGGCTTGCGTTTGAGCATGCCAAAAGGAACAACAAAACCAGAGTTACTGCAGTAACTAAGGCAAATGTAGTAAAGACAACAGATGGATTATTCCTGAAGACATTCTATGAAATTGCCAAAGAATATCCTGGTATAAATGCAGATGATTGGTTTATTGATATTATGACTGCAAAACTGGTTGATTTGAAAAGGCGCACTGAATTTCAGGTTCTTGTTCTGCCTAATCTCTACGGTGATATTCTTACGGATGAAGCAGCAGAATTCCAGGGTGGTGTGGGCACCGCAGGTAGTGCCAATATCGGAAAGCGATATGCAATGTTTGAAGCGATACATGGAAGTGCACCGAGAATGGTTACCGAAGGAAGAACGCAGTATGCTGATCCTTGCAGTGTGATTCGTGCTGGCGCAATGCTCTTGAATCATATCGGCTATGTCGTGCTTGGCAGGAAATTAGAAATGGCACTGGATATCTGTGGTCAGTTTGAAAAGAAATTGATTATGACAGGCAGGGCAACCGGTGCTACTGGAAGAGATTTCTGCAATTACATTCTTGAGACGATTGAAGATCCGAACTTAGAAAACCGCTGGAACGAATACCAGAAAAGATAGTAATAGCTCAGGGGTTGAGATGCTGGTCAAAGAGGCTGGATTCTCAGCCCCTTTTTATTTTGAGAAAAAATAGTTTTTCTTCAAGGTATACCAGAATGTAGTAATCTTCTTGATTTCATCTATTTTTTCCGCAACTGCATTCCTGCCTTTTTGAATCAATCCGTCAAGATCAGTGAAGTCTGCCCAGTGATGATATGCCACATCAGGTTTTATGATACAATCAGCGAGTTTCAAGATTCTCTGATCCAGATGGTATTTCATAAAAGATAGGGCACGCTGGGTTATGTAAAAACCAGTACTGGGTTCGGTATTGAATTTTGGTGTTTCACCGAGATAAACCGCAATGATATTTTTTGCACCAATGCCAATCAATGGTTCTATCGGGATATTATTTATGGTTCCACCATCAACAAAGATGTTTTCATTTTCATTGAGAGCAGGAAAAACGCCCGGAATTGCACAACTTGCCCAGACTGCCTTATAAAGCAATCCTGATGAAAAGATGATTTCATTCCCGGAATTGATATCAAGGCTGTTACAGACAAATGGAATTTTCAAATCAGAGAATTTTTTCTCGCCGAAGACCCGGGTGAGCAATTTTTCAGTTGCTTCAATCTTGACCAGAGATTTCTTGAAAAAAAGTGTTCCAAAATAATATTTCTCAAATAGTTTTTTCTTAAAAGTTTCAAGGGCAGTTGCACCGGTTGTATAAAATTTATCAAGTTCCAATTTTTTGAATTCCTGGGATTCAAGGATTCCGCGTGTTATTTTGCTCAGATTACGGGCACTGCCTTCAAGACAGTATATAGCGCCAATTATGGCGCCGATTGATGTGCCGGCAACAAACTGGGGCTTTATTTTTTGCTGTTCAAGTGCTTCCAGAACACCGATGTGGGCAAGTCCTTTTGCACCGCCACCACCCAGTGCAATTCCAAGTTTCATAAGATATATTATTGAAATAATTGGTGGTGTCAATTGTCGGAGTTATGAGTCAGGGGTATGGCTGGATTCTTTACAAAGGGATAAGATTAGATATAATGATGAAGAGGAGAATAAATGGTGAAAACATTTCTACTTTGGAGAATATGTGTTATGCTGTTAATTGTCTTTACTAACTGTCGTAAGAATCTTGAATATCCTGATATTGACCGGCATAGCAAGATTCCGAATGATATTATTAAGAGAACTCCTGAAACTGATTCTTTTCCGCCAATACTAAATTCTAACGAATACGAACCACCAGTTCCACTCGGTGCTGGCGTCAACACCGCCGGCGCTGAAGATTCACCCTTTATTTTACCTGATGGTAAAACACTCTATTTTGTCTTTGTGTCTGATGTCCGGTTGCCGGTTGAACAACAACTACTTGATTCGGTGTCCGGAGTCTGGGTCTCATACAAAGTGGGTGATGAGTGGACCGATGCTGAAAGGGTGTGGCTTCAGGACCCCGGAAAACTATCACTGGATGGGGCAGTATGTATTCAAAATAATGAGATGTGGTTTGCCTCAGCGCGTGAAGGGTATACCGGAGTAAATATGTTCACTGCAGAATGGATTGATGGAAAGTGGAAAAACTGGAAGTATGTGGGTGACCGTTTGATGAAAGAAATACAGATTGGTGAGGTACATATTTTTGGTAACGACCTTTATTTTCATTCTTCAAGGAGCGGCGGGCATGGTGGTTTAGATATATGGAAGACCACGCGCAGTGGTAACAACTGGTCTGATCCCGTTAATATCAACGAAGTAAATTATGAACTTGATGATATTTTACCATTTATTTCAGTCAGTGGTAATGAACTTTGGTTTACAAGATTTTATAATGGTACACCTGCTGTATATCGTTCAAAAAAGATTGGTAATATCTGGTCCACTCCTGAGTTGATTGTTTCACAATTTGCTGGTGAGCCAACACTTGATGCTGAAGGTAATCTCTATTTTGTTCATCATTTCTATGAAAATGGACAAATGATTGAAGCCGATATTTATTTCGCAAAAAAGCGTTAGAAGAGATATTATCTATTGCTGAGCCGAGTGACACTCCCTAAAGCAAAATACTATTTCAGGAACGACCTACCTACCATTTGGTTACTGGTAGAGATTAATACCTCGCGTTTCTTGATTTCAATTTTTGGTTGGTAATAAGTATAGCTGATTTTTCCGTTCGGGTCAATCCAGATAGTAATAACATCACGGTAACTTATACAGCATTGCAAGCGATTCTCCCGTGAATATGCCTGGAGCATTACTATCGCATCTGTTTCCGAAATGTTGTCCGGGAACTTGTAACTGCCGTATACACCTGCCATATATCTGATTGTGCCGCCTTTTGGTGACCTCGGTATTTTCAGGACGCTTTCGTATTCTTGCTTGTCCACCTCTACTGCAAATTTTAGTACATCTAGATCCACACCAATTGTTTCCAGGTAAATCCGGGGTATTTGACGGTCAAGGGAATTCCACATATTGCGGTGAATACAAAACTTTTCAAGTTTTCTGTATCCGCAAAGGTTCATTAATTCAATCACCTTCTCACGATTGTTTTCAAGATAACCATAGGCATCTGATTTTTGAACGATATAAGATCTGGTATGATAGAATTGCACATAGTCTTCAATCGTGTTGATTATCCGCGCTGAAAAATTTGGTATTT
>JBDRWH010000082.1:0-7399 GCA_039802325.1 Caldifarciminota bacterium | reverse complement strand
GAGAATTGCTACTGAAATAAGAAACCTTTCAAGGTCTGAAATCGGAGAGGTCTCTGAACCATTTACAAAAGGTCAGAAAGGTTCTTCTGCAATGCCCCATAAACAAAATCCAATTACCTGTGAAAGGGTATGCGGTCTTGTAAAAGCACTCAGGGGTTATCTAATACCTGCATTTGAAAATATCAATCTCTGGCATGAAAGAGACCTGACCAATTCTTCAGTAGAAAGGGTTATCATACCTGACGCATTCTATGTTGTCCATTACATAACAAAAAAAATGAACTGGGTATTGGAAAATTTAAGGGTATATCCTGAAAAAATGATGGAAAATATCAATAACAGCCTTGGTCTATATGCCTCACAAAAATTGATGAACCGGTTGATTGAAAAAGGAATGCTCAGGAAACCAGCCTATGACCTGGTGCAGAAACTTTCATTCCAGGCATTGAATGAAAAACAGCATTTGAAAAAAATCGCAGAAAACAATCCGCAGATAAGAAAATATCTTCACCACGCTGACCTCAACAAAGTATTTGATCTGAAGTGGTTTTTGAGAAATATCATGTGATATTGACTTTGTTTGCTAAATCACTATAATCAAACAATGGACTTATTCAAGAAATGCAAGGCAACCGTTGAAGCGGTGGAGCGGGCAAAGAGTATTGATATCTATCCTTATTTTACACCTATTGAATCAGCCCAGGACCATCGAGTATTGATCAACGGAAAAGAATATATAATGATTGGTTCCAATGGATACCTTGGTCTGGCTGCGGATGAACGGCTAAAACAGGCTGCAATTGAGGCGATAAAAAAATATGGTTCTACCTGTTCAGGTTCAAGATTTTTGAATGGCACCCTTGATATCCATATAAAACTTGAAAAAGAACTTGCCCAATTCTTTGAAAAAGAAGGTGCAATTGTTTTTTCAACTGGATTTCAAACCAATCTCGGCATAATCTCGGCAATTGCGGGAAAAGATGATGTGATCATTATTGATAGACAGGACCACGCATCAATCATAGATGGTTGCAGACTTTCCTTTGCTGAAGTTAAGAAATTCAAGCACAATGATATGGCAGATTTAGAAAGAATATTGAAATCAATTCCCCACAACAAAGGAAAACTGCTTGTTGTGGATGGTGTATTCAGTATGGAAGGAGATGTAATAAATCTGCCTGAGGTCGTTGAATTGAAGAAAAAATATAATGCCAAATTACTTGTTGATGATGCCCACGGTATCGGTGTAATGGGTGAAAAGGGTCGGGGTGTGTGCGAACATTTTCATTTGCTTGATGAGGTGGATATCATTATGGGGACATTCAGTAAATCATTCGCTTCACTTGGCGGTTTTGTAGTTTCAGAAAAAGATGTGATAACCCATATCCGACACACAGCCAGGGCATTGATATTTTCCGCGAGTATGACTCCAGCAATGGTTGCCAGTGTCCTAAAATCACTGGAGATTATCAAAAACGAACCTGAGCGCCGCGAAAGATTATGGAATATCACAAAAAGAGTGATGTCAGGATTCAAGAAAATCGGCCTGGATACCGGCAACAGCACGACCCCGGTAATCCCGGTCATCATTGGTGAAGATGAAAAATGCTTTGCCTTCTGGAAAGCGCTCTTTGAAAATGGTGTCTTTGCCAATCCTGTAATATCTCCTGCAACGCCACCAGGCAGGGCACTTATCAGAACCAGTTATATGGCAACGCATACAGATGAGGATATTTCAACTGTCCTTGATGTATTTGCTATGTGTGCGAAAGAATTCGGTCTGGTAAAGTGATCAAGGTCATTCCAGTCAAAAATGAAAATGAATTAAAGGCGTTTGTAGAGCTACCTTATCGTCTGTACAAAAATAATCGCTACTGGGTTCCACCCCTAAAAAGGGATGTATACAATCTCTTTGATAAGAAAAAATATCCATTCTGGGAACATGCAGAGCGTGAGATGTTTCTTGTGTATCGTGACAAAGAAATAGTGGGAAGAGTCTGTGCCATCGTTGATTATAACTTTATTGAGTTCTGGAACGAAAAAACCGGTTATTTTGGATTTTTTGAATGCGAGGATGATGCAGAAGCAGCAGTCGCATTGTTCAAGGCAGTGCGCGACTTTCATAAAGAAAAAGGAATGACCAAATTTGTCGGTCCATTCAATCCTTCAACCAATGAAGAAGTAGGTTTTCTCCTTGAAGGTTATTTTTTAGAACCAATGATAATGATGACTTATACATTTGATTATTACCACGAACTTGCCACAAATGCAGGGTTAACCAAGGCAAAGGATTTGTTCGCATTTTACATTGATGCAAAAAACGCACCCTTTGAGAGATTAGAAAGAATGTGTTCTATTATTCGCAAACGGGTCAGGGATTTGAAGGTGCGGTCAGTGAATATTGATGAATTCTCAAGGGAAGTGAAAAAAATCCAGGAAGTCTATAATGATGCCTGGAGCAGGAACTGGGGTTTTGTGCCCATGACTGACGCTGAATTCAACCATATTGCAAAAACCTTGAAAGACCTGCTTGTGCCTGAACTGGTCATCATTGTGGAGGTTGACAATGTACCGGTCGGTGTTTCTCTTACAGTCCCCAACTATAATTTCATTCTCAAAAAACTCAATGGTAATTTGAACCTGCCTGGAATGCTGAAATTTCTGTATTACAAAAAGAAGATCAAGGAAGCACGGTTAATGATTATGGGCGTGAAAAAAGACTACCAGAAATTAGGTTTGGAGGGATTGATGGTCCTTGAAACCCTGAAAGCCGGCATGAAACTCGGCTACAACAGCGGTGAATTAAGCTGGACACTTGAGGACAATTTCCCGATAAATAATACAATCCTGAAGATGGGTGCAAGACTATACAAAAAATATAGAATCTATCAGGGCACCGTCTAACAAGAATAACTCCACCTTTCTTGACAAAATATCATTTTGGCATATAATATGAATTATGAGGAGGCACAATGACCTTTATTACCACGCTTGATGTGATTCCGGGTCGTGCTGATGAACTGCTGAATACAATAAAAGCATTAAATGTCCCTGAAGAGATAAAAGTCAGAGAATTTTTATCCCTTTTTGGTAAGCCTGATTTTGTGCTTATTTTTGAGGCACCGAATGAAGAAAAGGCAATGAATTTCATCCTTAAATTTGTTGCCTATGCCACACCCAAGACTTCGCTCGGTGTTAATGTGGAATATCCAAAATGAATATTTCTATTGATAAACTTATTCAAGAAGAAGGAATAAAACACGAGCAACTGAACAAAAACCTGAGGAAGGGAACAGCAGTATTGGTGAAGAGTCGCCTGCACAACATAAAACCACTGCTTCTTGGTGAGGGATGTAGAACCAAGATAAATGCGAATATCGGAACTTCGCCGGATTTTGCCAGTCTAAGATATGAATTGAAGAAACTGAGAGTGGCGATTGATAATGGTGCGGATGCAGTAATGGATCTATCAACCGGTGGCGACATAGACAAAATCCGCAGGGAAATCATCAGTGCCTCTGATAAGGCAGTAGGAACTGTGCCGATTTACCAGGTGGCGATTGAGATGCGTAAAAAGAAAAAGCCTTTCACAAAGGCTTCAGTAGATGAAATATTTGAGACAATTGAAAAACACTTTGAGGATGGGGTTGACTTTGTTACAGTCCATTGTGGAGTTACCCAGGAAGCAATAAGAGGAATGGAGAAAAAGAGAAGGGTTTGTGGAGTTGTGAGCAGGGGCGGTTCCATGATGATTGAATGGATGAAGGTAAACAAGAAAGAAAATCCCCTTTATGAAAATTACACGCGATTACTCAAACTGGCGAAAAAATACTCAGCAACACTCAGTCTTGGTGACGGTTTGCGACCCGGGGCAATCAGCGATGCCACAGATGAATATCAAATAAGAGAACTCGTTGTTATTGGTGATCTGGTAAGACAGGCAAGACAGTATGGTGTGTCAGTGATTGTGGAAGGACCGGGCCATATTCCAATCAATGAAATTGAGGCAAATATCAAGTTGCAAAAGACAGTATGTGATGGCGCGCCATTTTATGTACTCGGTCCTTTGGTCACAGATATCGGGGCAGGTTATGATCACATTGTGGCAGCAATCGGTGGTGCCCTTGCTGGTTATTATGGTGCTGATTTTCTGTGTTATGTCACACCTTCAGAGCATCTTGGACTTCCCAGTGTTGAAGAAGTAAAGGAAGGAGTTGTCGCTTTGAAAATCGCTGCCCATGCCGCAGACATAGGCAAAGGTATTGCAAAATCCCGGGACCGAGATCTTTTGGTTTCACGGGCACGCTATGCCCTTGATTGGGAAAAAATGTTAAAACTCTTGATTGATCCGGTTAAGGCAAAAAAGATTTTTATGCGCAAGCATTCCCGTTCATCTTTGACCTGCACAATGTGTGGTGAATTTTGTGCAATGAAAAGAACCCGGGAAATTTTCAGGAGGTCACAATGGAAACCAGTGAAGAAATCCGTTTAAAAGAATTAGACTATTCAAGAAAAGGCAGTTTTGCCACCATGCTGTTTTGCCTTTTGATTGAGATCGTCTTTTTACTGGGCTGGATCTTTAAATTCTTGAGTGTTCCTGCATTTATCCCGATTCTAACCGCAATTGTATTTATCTTTGGATTTGTAATCTACAATCTCACCCGCAGGAATATTTACTCTCCAGTAATTCCCTACAGTATAACCACAATAACTACCTTGATTTTGACGCTGTGCCTGGGCTTTATTAATCCGCTGATCAGAATCCCATTTTTCATGGTATATTTCTATATTGTTTTACATCCTGCATATCTTTTAGGTATAAAAAATGGACTTTATGCAGTTGTGCTTGTAGATATTGCCTACAGCGCGATGGTATTGATTACTCGCCCAGTGTATCCCTCAATGAATGTTGGTATAGAGTTTGTCAACCTTATATTTTTCACTTTTATTTCATTTTTGCTGATCATTGATTTTGATCGTGACCTTGTCCGATTGCGAAAACTCAGGAATCTCCTTGCAAAAGTAGAAAAAGGCGATCTGACAGTCCGCATTGAAGAAGAAAAAACCTCGCCTGACGAGATATCACTGCTTGCAAGAACCATAAACAATCTTCTGACAACCGAGGCAAATATCATTAAACTGATAATAGAAACCTCCAGAAACTTAAGCAATATTGGTGCCCAGATCGCTTCAACTTCCAATGAATTGTCAACAGCGATCTCAGAGATTGTTTCCACCACCCAGAAGATGACCGATGGAGTTGACCGTCAATATCAAGAACTTGATAAGTCAATATCCTTAGGAAAATCGCTGAGTGAAATCAGTTTTGCGGTGGTTGACAATGTTAAGAAGGTTGAGGGATATGCCGGACATTTTTCAACAAGTGCAAGTAGTGGATTAAATCAGAGTGACACAGTAATCAAGAATATTGAGATAATCGGTTCACGCTACGAATATCTTATTGGATTAATGGCAAAATTGCACGATGTATCCAACACAATTACAAAAATCATTGAAACGATAAACAAGATTTCAGAAAAAATAAACATCCTTTCACTCAATGCCTCCATTGAAGCTGCACGCGCAGGAGAATTTGGCAGGGGATTTTCCATAGTGGCTGATGAGATAAAAAAACTTGCGGACAATACCCAGAATTCAGCAATGGAAATCGGTGAGATCGTGAAGGAAATGATTGATTCTATTAAATCGGTCGCTGAGAGTTCTGAAGAAGTCAGAAGGGCAATAAACGACGGTAATCAGGTGGTAAAATCAACAACGGATTCTTTGAAAACAATCTCAAATGCGGTGATAGAATTGAATAATGCAATAAGGAATATCAAGAATGTAATTTCCCGGGAAGAAGAAGAAATCAACAACATGCTCAAGCAGATTGAAGATTCATTCACGATATCAAGAGAGAACTCCACCGCCGCAGAACAGATCCTTGCCTCTCTTGAAGAACAGTCCGCAGCCACACAGGAATTTGCTGCGACCAGCCAGGAATTATTGAGCATAACAAACAAACTCTCAAAGATGGTTCAGGATTTTAAGGTTTAATGGCAGACATTCTGATCGTTGAAGACAAGACAAGTTTTGCTGAAGTCCTGAAGGTTGCGCTTGAGGACGCTGGCTTCACTGCAATCCTCGCAAAGACTGGCAGGGAAGCAATCCAGAATTTCAAACACGAAAAATTTGACTTGGTCTTACTGGATTTAAGATTACCAGATATTGATGGTATTGATATCCTGCGCGAACTCAAGAACATTGACACCGATGCAAAGTTTTTAATAATGACTGCCTTTGGAACAGTTGAGCGCGCAGTGGAAGCAATGAAACTCGGGGCAAGTGATTTTCTCACAAAACCATTTGAGATTGAACAATTGATACTGACCGTGCGCAAGATAATTCAGGAACACCGTGCGAACTATGAGAACATCCTGCTCAAAGAAATGGTGCAACGCATTCGTGGTTTTCCTGAAATTATCGGCACCAGTGAATCAATAAAAAAATCTGTGCAAATGCTCCAGAAAGTCGCACCCACCGAGACAACAGTGCTACTCCTTGGTGAATCAGGGACCGGTAAAGAATTGTTTGCCCATGCCTGCCACACCCTATCACCCAGAAAGGAAAATCCTTTCGTCACAATCAATTGTGCTGCAATTCCCAGCGAACTTCTGGAAAATGAACTCTTCGGTTCGGAAAAAGGTGCATTCACCGGTGCGGTAACAAGAAAGATTGGAAAATTTGAACTTGCTGACAAAGGAACAATTTTCCTTGATGAAATTGGTGACCTGGGACTTGACCTGCAGGCGAAACTGTTAAGAGTTTTACAGGAAAAGACGTTTGAACGACTTGGTGGCACGGTTTCAATCAAAGTGGATGTGCGGATAATTGCCGCAAGCAATAAAGATTTGAGTACACTTGTAAATGAAAAAAAATTCCGCGAAGACCTCTATTATAGACTTAGTGTCTTCCCCATTACAATTCCACCCCTGCGGGAGCGGAAAGAAGATATTCCGTTGCTGGTTGAATATTTTTTGAAAAAACTAAAATCTGACAAAAAGATTTCTGAATCTGCTTTACAGAAACTAAAAGAATATGACTGGCCCGGTAATATTCGGGAATTGGAAAATACTGTTGAGCGGGCAAATATACTGGCAGGAGAAAAAATTAATCCCGAACATATTCTCCTACCTCTGCGGGCAAAAAAACAACTGGAAATCTCAATAGAAAATATGGATTTGAAATCCGCATCCAGTTATGGCAGGGAAATGGCTGAGGCAGAACTCATAAAAAAAATTCTTGAACAGACTGACTGGAATAAATCAGAAACTGCCCGACGCCTGCGCGTATCCTACAAGACACTCTTGAATAGAATTGCAAGATATAGACAGAAAGG
>JBDRWH010000081.1:0-7418 GCA_039802325.1 Caldifarciminota bacterium | reverse complement strand
TAAATGGTCTTCTTCAGAAAGAGAGGATTCCACCAGAAACTGAGAGTATGATACAATGTTATCTTACATTCGCTAAATTCGAAAAAGGTGATATGGTTGGTGCTGAAAATCTTATCAATAAGATATCACTATCTCGGGCAGCAGGTTTTGATGAGGAGACGCGGAAAAAACTGGCTTCAATTTTTTCCCAAATTGCTGACAAGAACCTTAAAGAAAAGAAACCAAGAAATGCTATTCTTTTTCTTGAGAAAGCGATTGAGTGTGATCCTAATGAGAAGCAATATCAAGAAGTATTGGAAAGAATCAAGACTGAGCTGGCGATTTCAACAAAAAATTTCATGAGAAAAATATTTTCCATTTCAATCGGTGCGGTTGCGGTAGTTATTCTGGTGATATTATTATGGACATTGATGCGTAACAATATTGTCATAAATGTTGAGCCAGCAACGGATGTTGTGATTTCAATTGATGGAAAACAAATGTCTTTGCAATCTAAGAAAACAGGGGTTTTTGAATCGCCAAAAATGTTCATGGGCTCGCACGTTGTTGTGATTGAGAAAGCAGGATACGAAAAATGGCAGGGAAAGGCAAATATCGGGTTTGGCAGTAATGCGGTGGTCAGGGCAACCCTTGTGCCTCTTTACGGTGTATTTAGGGTGAACTCTGAACCAGAGAGTGCAAATGTCTATATTGATGGAGAACTTGCTGGTAAGACCCCCTATGTTTCGGGAAATATTCCTCTGACACCCCATAAAATTGATATTGAATATCCCGGGTATCATACAAGTACTCACTCTATCACCGTGAGTGAGAGTGAAACTCTGGATCTGGGAACAATTGTTTTGAAAAATTCCCTGGGAAATTGGACTGGCAAGATTGGTGAAGATGGTGTGACATACCATGCCTCTTTCAAAATGATAATTAAAGAAAAAAAGGGTCTGCTTACAGTGAAATTTCAACATCATCCCTCAACAGAACTTGCGTATGATGGTGAAATACCGGCGCTTGTCGTAAAAGACGATTTTCTTGCCGACGGTAGTGTTAATTGTAAGGAGCGCAATGTTTTCTACTGGACTACAACAAAAAGGCGAGTTATCCTGAAGGGAAAATTTTCTGATGATTGGGAAAGGATTGAAGGAAAATATTATGCCGAAGGACTTGGTGAAAAAGATTGGTGGGCGGTGAAGGAAAAATAGAGTTGTGAAAGAAACAAAATATGTCATTGGAATAATTGGTAGCCCAAGAAAAAATGGCAATACATCAGTTACCATACACAATATTTTAAGAATTGCATCGTTAAAAGGTGCAAAGACCGAAAAGATTTTTCTTAATCAATTAAAGATAAAATTCTGTCAGGGATGTGATTATTGCAAGAGCCACAAGAATTGTAAAACAAAAGATGATTTTCAGAAAGTCATAAAGAAAATTGAAAATTCTACCGGGGTAATCATTGGTTCACCAATTTATTTTGGAACGCTTTCTGCCCAGACGAAAGCCTTTATAGACAGGTTGTATTCACTCTTTGATAAGAATTTCAAGAATAAACTAAAAGGAAAGAGGAAAGGTGCTTTTGTTCTTGTGTGGGCAGCGACTGACAAGACCTATGCGCGAAAGAGAAAGCCGACGGTCGATCTCCTTGAATCTGTTCTCAAATCACCCTTGAATGCGAAGATCATAGGAAAGATAGCTAAAGGCGGCATAGGTTCTATCGGTGATGCCAGGAAAGACAAGGAAATAATGAAAGCTGCCCGGAGAATCGGAAACAAAATAGTGTAAAGAAAGAAAATAAGGCAATAAGAAAACCTTTTGAAGAAGAAGTGAATTTTCATAAGAAGCAAACCCGATTTCTTATGAGGAGAAAATAGGGATTGTTGTAAAATTGCAGGAAATGTCACATCAGATATAAAAATGATAGGGCGGTTTGGAAAATCTAATCAGAAATACTGATTTGAATTTTTTCAAAATGAGTACTTTACAACTTCTCTCAAAAGTTTTTCAGTTTCTTTTGCCTCTTTCTCGTCTATCGGATTTATCGCAAAACCAGCATGTATCATTACATAATCACCAACTTTTACTTCAGGTGTAAGAACGACAGAAATCTCTTTTCTTACCCCCATAATTTCAGCAATCGCCACATCACCGTCAATTTTTTCTATTTTACCAACTACTGCCAAACACATAACTTCTCACTTCCCACTTCCTACTTCCCACTTCTCACTTCCTACTTCCCACTTCCTACTTATTAAGTTATTAACTTTCCCCATATCACCTGTCCGTACGATATACAACCATCATTTGTGGGAAGTCTGTGATGAGTATAAGCCCTGAAGTTGTTATGTTCAAGGCGTCTTATCATTAGATTCAACAAATAGCGATTCTGGAAAACACCGCCAGACAAAACTACTCTATTCACGCCATGAATTCTACGCAGTTTCTTTGCAATGTCAAGCGAGAACTGGACAACGGTATTGTGGAATTTGGCAGAAATGATGCTCTTGTTGATGCCTTTTTTCATGTCATTTAGTATACCTTCAAGGATTGGTCGGATATGAATCACAAATTCTTCGTCATCACAACAACGAACTGTTGTGTCCGTCAGTTTCTTAGAAATTTCGTAATGATAATAATCTTTTACACCCTTTTTTGCGACATACTCAAGGTTTATTGCTGCCTCTGCTTCGTAAGTGATTTCTTGAGTAATTCCGAGCAGTGCGGAGACACAGTCAAAAAGCCTTCCCATGCTTGAGGTATAGGCAAGGTTATAGTTCTGGTCAATCATTTTGATTATTGTATCAATTTCTTTCAAATGGGAATTCAGGCGTAAGCCTTTTAGCCTACGAGTAGATCTTATTGGGTGACTGATTAACTCCTTACCAAATATCTTATACAGATATGCAATTGCAATCCGATATGGCTTTTTTATACTCTCTTCACCACCGGGCAATGGCAGGTATTCTAAGTGTGCTACTCTTTTCTGATTCTTCAAATCTCCAATAAAAAATTCACTGCCCCATATATTCCCGTCAAGTCCATATCCTGTTCCATCAAATGCAATCCCGATTGCTTTGTCAAAAATTTTGTTTTCACCCAGACAGGAGACAATATGTGCTACATGATGTTGAACACCAATCTTTCTTAATCCCTGTTCTTTTGCTAATTCAAGTGCAAATTTTGTAGATAAATAGTCGGGATGCAGATCATAAGCAACCAGGTCTGGCTCAATCTTGAACCACTTTTTATACTTTTCAATCATTTCATTGAAAAAGTTCAATGTTTCTGAGTTATCAAGATCTCCAATATGGGGTGAAACATAGGCATTCTTCTTATCAGCAAGGGTAAAAGTATTTTTCAAATAGGGTCCTGTTGCAAGCGTGGGTTTCACAGAGAAAGGCAGTTCAATCGGTATCGGCACATAACCCCTTGAGCGTCGGATGATGGAAAACCCACGATCCTTAAGATAGAAACCAACTGAATCGTCGCAGCGATTGATGATTTCACGATCGTGCGTGAGATAAAACGAGACAATTTTTTTCAATTTGGTTCTTATCTCCTTATCATCTCTTACAAGCGGCTCATCTGCAATATTTGCACTGGTCATAACAAGAAAAGGGACTTTTTCTAAAAGAAGGTAGTGAACAGGGGCGTAGGGAAGCATAACACCAAGATAAGGATTATTGGGTGCCACCTGTTCACATACTACACTGCTCTTTTTTTCAAGGAGCATTATTGGTGCAACAGATGATCTTATCATTCTTGTTTCTTCAGGCGACATTCTAACTATGCTGTTAAGCCTTCTTTCGGTTGTCATTATCGCAAATGGCTTGGTTGGTCGGTTCTTCAGAATTCTCAACCTGTTTACTGCATTGCAATTCGTTGCATCACATGCAATATGAAATCCGCCGATTCCTTTGATTGCAATTATTTTACCTTTTTTCAGTAATTTTATTGCCTCTTCAATTGGATCGTATGTCTTAATCTTCTTTCCATCAACCCTGTATAAAGAAAACTCTGGACCACATACAAAACAGCAATCTGGCTGGGCATGAAATCTGCGATTATACACATCTTCAAATTCTTTTTTGCAATCCGGACACATTTTGAATTTCTTCATTGATGTCTGTTTGCGGTCATAGGGTGTATTGTAGATTATTGAATATCTTGGGCCACAATTTGTGCAGTTAATAAATGGAAATCTAAATCTGCGGTCTCTGATAGTAAAGAATTCCTTCACACAATCATCACATGTTGCAATATCCGGTGAAATCTGGGTAAAGCCCTTGGCAAATTTGCTTTGTCTTATGACAAATTCTTTTTCTCCTCTTGTCTGAATCTGTTTGACTGTGATCAATTCAATTATTGATGCCCGTGGTTTATCCAGAGAGAGTTTTTTTAAAAATTCTTTTATCTTTTTTGCATCTCCTTCGATCTCTATTTCTACGCCAAACGATGTATTGCAGACAAAGCCAGCAAGATTTAATCTGTGTGCCAGGCGATAAACAAAAGGTCTGAAACCTACACCCTGGACAATACCTTTGACACTCAAATGGATTCTTCGCATTTGTTATTATATCTATTAGTCAGTTTTTATCAAGACAGGCGGATGGTTGGATGCGGATTTGAAAAATTGACAATCTAAAATGCTTCACCGATTGCAAAGTGTAAAGTACCTGAGGATTCATTTAGTTCGGGCTTGATCTTCATACCATAATCAAGCCTTATACTACCCAGTGGTGTGCGCAGTCTCATACCCAGGCCTATTGCCCATTTCAGTTTTCCATCTATGTCATCAATATTCCGCCAGACATTTCCTGCGTCTACGAATAAAACACCACCCAGTATTTTGTAGACTGGAAATCGGAATTCAGCCGAGGTTTCAAACAAAACTCTCCCACCAATTGGATTTCCATTTGAGTCCTTCGGACCGATTGACCAGTCAGCATAGCCTCTGACCGAAGTTGTCCCACCGCAATAGAATCTCTTATAGACGGGAATATCTGATGAAGGCGCTATTGGTTGTATAACGCCAGTCTTAAATGCGATACCCAATACTACAGGCATAAATGGCTTGAAAAATCTGAATTCCATTGTTGGTCGTACATAGTTTACATCTGCGGGCATAATGATTCCACTCGTTTCTAATGAGAGATTGGTATAGTTGCCTGCATTTGTAGATATGGGATCATCTCGGCGGTCTCTTAACCAGTTCAGTGTTATGCCGTGCAACCACTCATTTTTGGTGCTGTCCCCGTTTTGATTACTATTTTTAATCGGAAAATATGTGCGGATATTTTCAACATTGTATTTTGTTGAGAACGAACCAGTAAGAAGGTCAAACCGAAATTCGTTATAAAAACCAATGTGTCTGGTATTGAATCCTATTTCTCTTTTGAATTGATAGAATGAGCCAATACGATATCGAAGCGGTAAAATAAGAAATCTGGGAAATGTAATTTCAGAATTCAGCCGATATTCAGAAAAACTTATCTTTCCTTCAAGTTTTCCCTGCCAGGCACGACCCAGCATATTCAGGTGTGTTATTCCCGCACCAAATCTTAAATAATCTCGGGTTCCATAACCGACTCGGAAATTTAATGCTATTGGGTCCTTTTCAGAAAAGATAAATTGAATAATTTTGTGATCGGACTGTGAGCCACTTATCGTCTGGGTTCTTATAGAACTGAATATTCCAAGATTTGTCAGGTTACGCCTGCTTTTCAAAACCTGGGCATAGCGGAGTATGTCTTGTTGTTTTAACACAAGTTCTTTTGACACAACATCCTTTCTTGTTCGTCTCAGTCCAGTGATTTCAATGTCTTCTATAAACTGTTTTTCGCCTTCAGCAATATTATAGGAAATTTTTGCCTGATAGTTGTTGAAGAAATATTCAGTATTTACCTTAACTTCAGTATAACCAAGGTCATCATATATTGATGTTATGATGTAGTTATCAATCTCAAATTTCCTTCGGTCAAAGGGTTTTTCAAGTTTTGTGATAATCTTTTCCTTTAAAAATTCATCAGAGAATAGTGTATTGCCAGTAAACTCAATTTCTTTTATAATAGTCTGGTTACCTTCTTTAATGTCTATGTTTATTTTGACAGTCTTTTTTGTGCTATCAAAGGTTAGACTATCTCTGATTTCAGTCTCAAGGAAACCATTGTAATCATACAAATTTTTTATGGCAGCAATATCACCTTTGTAGACATTGTGGTCAAATTTTCCTTTACGGAATAACGCCCTTGTTCTTGTGAGCATGACGTTCTTAATGGCTTTGTCATTGAAATATTCATTACCCTGTATTGTTATCTCGGTAACTCTAAAATCTATCGGAAAGAACGCCAGAAAAATCAGAAAATTCATTTTATCTTGAAATTAAATTCCAGATCCACGCTTGAATTCATATTTTCCTGGTCGTGGAGTGTAAAGATTGAAATATTGTTGTTGATACTATAATTCATTCCAATTCGTCGCATTTCCCAGGATTCAATGCCTGTGCCATAGATAAATACTATCTTCTTGCTGATTCTCTTTTCAAATCCAATATCCCATTGTCGTGGTTCTAACAGGTCACCAGTTATTGTGAATTTTTCAAACCCTAAGGATTTTTCTGCAGTTCTTTCAAGGGTGCCCCTTGCCAGACCCAATGCATAGTCTTTGGCTGCACCTTTCAGGTCTATGTCTTTTGCTTCTGCTATGAGATACAATCCTGGCCTTCTTCTGCCGATCAGTAAAAGGCTGATAATGTCCTGCTCAGGGATTGGTGGGTTTGAAGATAATTGCAGATACCATTTTTCAATTGTTCCGGAAAGATTCATTGTTATTTCATAATCACCATCTCTGGATGATACGGAATGGATTGCCTCAAGGTTCAGAGCCGGATTTATTTGATATGGGTTATCAAATTCTATCAACGCATTTGTAATATCAAATTTTCTGCCCAGATATTTGATTGTTCCAGGAGATGAAGTCTTGACCGTGCCATAGATATTTATTCTGGATAATGGTCCTTTAATCTGTAAATCTGCATCCACACTTACATCCGCAATGTTATTGATAATCTTCATACTGTTTGGGGTACTTATGCTCATATCGCAGGATATTTGTTTTAGAATTTTATTCTGTTCTTGTGCTGGCCTATTAGCAGTTGTTAACAATCTGGTAATTGCCATAAGATCAAATGGTTTATCATATACTGCCTGGTCAAGGGTCATTTTACCATTCAACACATAAGAACTGCTATTTGCTGAAAACTGCATGGAACTTGAAATCACAATAGAACCGAATTCCTTATTTACATAATCAATTTCTTTGAGTAGCATTTTTATGGCAACTGTATCAATCCCTGATTTATCCATTTGCACAAAACCATTTATTTCAAATTCACCATTATTAACCTTACCATTTATGTACTCAATATT
>JBDRWH010000080.1:3804-7443 GCA_039802325.1 Caldifarciminota bacterium | reverse complement strand
GAAACTTGAGGATGTAATAATTGAAACGCTTAAAGACTTTGATATAGGTGCTCAAAAGCGAGAAAAAATGATTGGTGTCTGGGTTGAGGAGAAGAAGATTTGTTCAATCGGAATTGCGGTAAAAAGGTGGGTGAGCTTTCATGGCTTTGCTTTGAATGTGAACACTGATTTACGATATTTTGATTTGATAAATCCCTGCGGATTCAAAGATGTCAAAATGACTTCAATGCAGGAGATTTTGAAAAGGCAGATAGGTATGGAGGAAGTGAAGATAGCAATCATTACGACTTTCATAAGAATTTTCCAGAAAAATTCGTGTTTGTAAGGTTTATTGACAAAGCGGCAATTTTATCTATAATCTATTGTTATGAAAAAGTTCAATATTCCCAGTTTGAGAAAGAAATTTGTTGGTGAAGGGATAAGATTTGTTGACCTGAAATACTGTACCCTTATTGGCAATCTAAATCATATAACGATACCAATTGAAAGGTTTGAGGATATTCTGGTTGAAGGTGTAGGAGTTGATGGTTCAAGTCTGCCTGGCTATAAGGGTGTGCAAAAGGGTGATATGCTTCTTTTCCCGGATTTAGATACCGGTTTCATTGATCCTTTTTATGAAGAAAAGACCATTTCCTTTCTATGTAGTGTTTATTTACCTGATAAACTGATTCCTTATGAACGGGATTCAAGAAATATCGCGCAGAAAGCAAGCAAATACCTGAAAAAGATTGTTAATACTACAGTTTTCTTCCAACCTGAACTGGAGTTCTATGTTTTTGAAAAGTGTGTTTATGGCGAAGGTGCAGGATATAATTATTATCGGGTTGACCTTGAAAGCGAATCAGAAGTCTCAGTTAACTACCCAATCAGATTCAAGGGTGGGTATCATGCTGGACCACCTGAAGACCGCTTTGCAAACCTTCGTAATGAAATGGTAAGTCTGCTTGGTCAGTGTGGTATAAGATCAAAATATCATCACCATGAGGTCGGGTCGCGAGGGCAGTTAGAAATTGAGCTGTTATTGGAGCCATTGGTGAAATCAGCAGATAACTTGTTTCTGGCAAAATATCTATTGAAGTCTCTGGCGAAGAAGCATAACAAATGGCTAACATTTATGCCCAAACCATTTTTGGGTGAGCCGGGTAATGGATTACATTTACATCAATACCTTGGTGAAAAGGGGTATTCGCTGTTTTATGATCCAAAGAGCAAGAATAAGCTCAGTGATTTATGCCTTAAATATATTGGTGGAATTCTCACCCATTCGCGGGCACTCTGCGCATTTACCAATCCAAGCACAAATTCTTACAAGAGATTGATCCCCGGGTTTGAGGCACCTATTTATACAGATTTTGCCCTGGGCAGTAGAACCTCAGCAATCCGGGTTCCGGCTTATATCAGAAATAAAAAAGAACTTGATATAGAATATCGGATACCAGATGCTACAAGCAATCCTTATCTTGCCATGAGCGCAATTCTCCTTGCTGGACTGGATGGTATTGAGAACAATTTGAAACCTGACAAGAAAGAGAAGTTACCTACTAATTCGTACGAGGCTATAAGCGCACTCAAACAGGACCACAAATTCTTGCTTAAGGGAGATGTGTTCAACACCGACCTTATTGAACGCTGGATTGAGGTTAAAACACGCGAATTTGAAGAAGTCCATCTTAGACCACATCCTTATGAATTCAATCTCTACCTTGGCACATGATTTGAAGTGTTGAGTACAGAGAAAAAAGTGGGACAGGTCAATGAAAGATAAGATCAAAATTGGAATTGTTGGGTGTGGTGCGCATGCACAAATTGCCCATATCCCAATATTCAAGAAAAATGAAGATTGTGATGTTGTAGCAATCTGTGATACCGATGTTCGTAAACTTGACTATCTCGGTTCAAAGTATGGTATTCCAAGAAAATACCAGGATTTTCAGGAGCTCATAGAAGATAAGGATATTGATGCCCTTGTTATCTCAACCCCCAATTATCTACATGCACCGATGACGATTTCAGCCTTGCAATACGACAAGAATGTTCTATGCGAGAATCCAATGGCAATAAGCAGCAAAGAAGCTCAGGAAGTTGTTAAGGTTGTTGACCGAACCAAGAAGAAACTCGCAGTTGCCCTTACCGGGCGCTTCAGACCCGATGTCCAGACCCTTAAGAAATTTGTCAAGGGCGGAGAATTAGGTGATATATACTACCTGAAAGCAGGGTGGCTAATTGGCACTAAAGAGTGGGTTCTGCCTGATTGGCGGCTGGATATTCTGAAGAGCGGGGGAGGGGCATTTCTGACAATGGGCACACAGGTTCTTGCAATTACAACCTATTTCCTCGAAGATAAGGAAATTGATACAATGTTTGCCTCAATCCATAAAAAAGAACCGGAATCAAGCGTTGAAGATACCGCGATGTGTATCATAAACTATAAAGATGGCACCCTGCTTACGATTGAGGTGGGTTGGTCATTACTGTTTGAGAAGGATTTTCTATACTGCAATATATTCGGGAGGAAAGGAGCAGCACTCCTGAATCCACTGAAGATACACAAAGAATTACACAATGAACTGGTCAATGTAACACCAACAAATATTCCCAAAAATTGTTACAAGGTTGCCTGTGAACTTCAGGCGCAGTTCTTCATTGATTCCATAAAGAAAAAAAGCCAGCCACCCTTTACAGCAGAAGACGGTTTATTAATTGCCCGCATTACTGATGCCTTTTATGAATCAGCAGAAAAAAACAAGATGGTGAAAATTTAGAAATGTCCGATGAAAAGTTTTCTTTTGATTTTGCTTTCGGCAATACTTCTATCACTTTCTTTTCATCCGCTTGGACTTCATTTCCTGGGCTGGTTTGGCTTAGTCCCGATTCTATTTGTAGTAAGTAAGACAAATTTATCAAAAACTTTTCTGACGGGAATATCATTCGGTTTCTCATTTTCTCTTTTTTCCCTTTTCTGGATCGTATTCCTGCAGATTGAAACAAACATAAAAATCCTAATGTTCTTTGGAATGTTATTGATGTTTCTTTATATTGGGCTTTATTTTGGCGTTGCCTTTTTATTGGCACGTTTATTTGGTCTATGGCTCCTACCATTTTTTGTGGCGGGTCTTGAATACCTGAAAGGACTTGGCGAACTTGGTTTTCCCTGGCTTTCACTTGGTTATTCTCAGGCAAGATATGCTTTAATAATTCAGCAAGCTTCAATATATGGAGTGTACGGTATTTCTTTCTGGCTGGTGCTGATCAATTTTTTACTGTTTCTGGCTATCAAGAGTAGAAGTTTCAAGTATCTTACTATTTATTTTTTGTTTTTCCTCGCACCAATCGTATTTGGATACTTCAGAATGCACAATAGCAGCCAGGCTGGAGCACACATTACAGTTGGCATTGTCCAGCCCAATATTGACCCGAACCTGAAATTTACCGCAGCAATGAGAGATGAGACTTTTCAGCGTCTCTTGAGGCTTTCTGAAAAGTGTCAGGAGCAAAGCCCGGATGAGAAACTAAGTCTTATTGTCTGGCCCGAGACTGCAACACCGATATTTATTACAAATCCTGGTCATTATCAAAATGCGGTTTTTGAACTGGCAAACAGGTTAAATGTGCCGATATTTACCGGCACACCGCTCTATG
>JBDRWH010000080.1:0-3794 GCA_039802325.1 Caldifarciminota bacterium | reverse complement strand
ACCACAAAAAGGCATAACGCAGGAATATAAAAAACTCCACCTTGTGCCATTTGGCGAGCATATACCGTTTGACAAATATGTTCCGCTGTTCAGAAAGATTGATTTTGGTGAAGGAGATTATTCGCCAGGGAAAGAACATACTGTATTCTCCACAGGAAACATAAGATTTTCCTGTCTCATTTGTTTTGAATCAATCTTCCCCGAAATCTCCAGAGAGTTTGTGAAAAAGGGAGCCCGATTGTTGACTAACATCACCAATGATGGTTGGTTTGGTAAGATCTCCGGACCCCAGCAACACAATGATATGGCTATACTGAGAACCGTTGAAACCGGTGTGCCACTTGTGCGCAGTGCCAATACTGGTATATCAATGGTGGTTGACCAATATGGCAGGATCTTATCTGAGACCAACTTGTTTAGCGAAGAAATCATTGTTCATTCTGTCACCATTAACAATATCAAGACACTATATGCAAGAATTGGCAATCAGCTCTGGTTAGGAGTCCTTCTGTTTGTCCCAATACTTCTTATTCTTAAATTGAGAAGCGCATTTCTAACGCGACATCCTTGACTTTTCGTTAAAATTGTTTAATATTATATTATGAAACTTCCGAAAGGCAGACCCGTGCTTGAGAATACGCGTCTGGAATTCATCAACCTTGATAATGTATTGAGCGCATCAAAGAGAGAGAGGGCGCATCGTATTTCCGGATATATTTCAATAATCTACCCGGATATGGAAGAATTGATATTCTTAAAACAGGGCGAGCCTTTTAATGCGGCAAGATTGAGTGTCAAAGAAAGGACAATTATACCGATAAGTGAAGTTATTGAGAAAGCACGCAAGGCAACTTCAGGAATTCTTTCCGAGTACGCAACCGATGAAATATTACTTAATATGATTATCACATCTATTACAATCCAGGCAATAAAAACCGGTCTGGATATTAAGCGGCTTCAGCCGAAGATTTTGATTGACAAATTGAAAACGACAAAATTTGATGGCTTCCTGTGGATAAGAACGAGTATTGAAGAATCCTTTGTTGCCTTTAAACAGGGCGAGCTCATTGGTCTTTATGCAGCAGGTAGTGCGGAAAGGATTCAGGATGAAAAAGCGGTTGCTGATTTTTTAACCAAACCAAACACGGCGATATCAATATTTGACAGGATTGAAGTAAGTATCCCGGTTCAGGCAAGCCCTGCTCAGGTGGATATGTTCTGTAAAATTATTTCAGCATTGGTAAAAAACTATTCCAAACCGCTTGGTAACACGATGGTTTTGAAAACTGTACTAATGGCTAAATCAACTGCGCAGAAAGAATATCCATTTATCAACGAATTTCAAATTGATTCAGATTTCAACATTTCCGCAAAGCTTGTTATTGAACCCAAAACCCTGGCACGCGGTATAGCCCGCTGGCTTGATTTGATATTTGAATCTTGTTCAACTCTGTTGGGCAAGGAAAGTGAGGTTATCGCAAAAAAGGTTCTTAATGATTATCGGTTTGCCCTCATGTCCTTGAACTTCTTTGATTATACAAAACTAAAAATTTAATGCCCCTTTATATAGTTGCTACTCCAATAGGAAATCTTGAAGATATCACTATTCGGGCAATAAAGATTCTGAACGAAGTAGATTTTATCGCGTGTGAAGATACACGCCGAGCAAAAATAATCCTGGAAAAGTATAATATAAGAAAAAAGCTCATTTCCTATTATGACCGTATTGAAAAAAAGAAAACACCAGAATTGCTAAAATTGTTACGGGACAATAAGAAAATCGCACTCGTCTGCAATGCGGGAACACCGCTTATATCTGATCCCGGCTATGTTTTAGTAAAGGAGGCAGTTTCAGCGAATATCCCGGTCATTTCAATCCCAGGTCCTTCAATACCAATTGCTGCACTTGTAGTCTCTGGATTGCCGATTAACAAATTTATATTTGAAGGGTTTTTACCTAAAAAAAATGGACCGAGAAAAAAGATTTTTGAATCATTGAAAACTGAATCAAGACCAGTGGTAATATTAGAATCACCATACAGAGTCATCAGAACCCTAAATGAAATGAAGGAATTTCTTCCGAACAGAAAGATTGTACTTGTGCGTGAATTGACAAAATATTATGAAGAAGTCTTCAGGGGAACTATTGAAGAGGTCTTAAAAGAATTGAAAACCGATCGGGGAGAATTTACAATAATAGTGGCAGGGGACAATGAATAAGATAAAATTCTGGGGCAGGAAATTATTTGTTTTACCAGTAGTAAATTTATTGATAAAAATGGAAATTCCACCGAATGTTATCACCATTTTAAGTTTAGCAATTGGTATCTTTGTATTTTTTATCTATAAAACCGGCAAATTCTGGCTTGGTGCTATTTTCTTATTCTTCAGCAGTATTTTTGATACATTTGATGGAGAGATTGCACGGCAAACGAACAAGGTAACAAAATTTGGTGGCTTTCTTGATTCTACTATTGACCGGGTGAATGAATTTCTTGTTTACCTGGGTTTGTTTTCTTATTATTATCACCGTATTGATTACGCACTGTACTGGGTTGTTTTTGCTTTGTTTGGCTCAATAATGGTCAGCTACACAAGGGCACGCGGGGAAGGTTTGGGGATATCACCTCAGGTAGGAATATTTGAGAGGTTTATTCGCCTTTTGTTCTTAATTGTTGGTTCTTTTTTCGGTCCCAGAATTATGATTTATGTTTTGGTCATCATTACCTTTGGTACATTACAGACATCGCTCCAGCGCATTTTCTATCTTCTAAAAAATTCAAGACCCATTGATTAAGCAAAGACTCAAATAAATCTATTATGGAAAAGCAAGAACGAGTGTTGCTTGTCGCGGTAGGTGATAATAGGAAAAAAAGATGGGAATTGATACAATCACTTGAGGAACTTGCCAGCCTTGCCCGTACCGCAGGTGCTCAAGTAATAGAAAGTTTTATCCAGATGCGTGAGAGATATAATCCTGCATTTTTGCTGGGTCGTGGCAAGACAGAAGAACTTGGTAAGATCGCAGAGAATTTCAATGTTGAACTAATGATCTTTGATACTGAACTTTCCTCTGCACAGATACGGAACATTGAACAGATAACCGGTATAAGGGTCATTGATAGAACAATATTGATCCTTGATATCTTTGCCAAACACGCCCGGACAAAAGAAGCAAAATTACAGGTTGAAATGGCACAACTCGAGTATCGTCTACCCCGGCTTGTCGGTAAGGGTTTGGAATTATCAAGGTTGGGCGGTGGCATTGGAACACGGGGACCCGGTGAGAAAAAATTAGAGGTTGACCGCAGGCGCATTAAGGAAAGGATTTCCGTCTTGAAAAGAGATTTAAAAAAGATTGAGTTGTCCAAACAGATACAGAGAAAAAAGCGCTATGATTTTCATAAGGTTTGCGTGGTGGGTTATACAAACGCAGGAAAATCATCGCTCGTTAATGCGTTGACAAAAGGAAATCTCCTCACTGCTGATTATCTGTTCTCAACACTTGATTCAAACACCTCGGTTCTATTCTTACCACCAGATCATAAAATTCTCATAAGTGATACTGTTGGATTTTTGAAGAATTTGCCCCATAGCCTGATTGCTTCATTTCGCGCAACTCTTGCTGAAGTTCTTGAGGCAGATTTGCTTATTCATATTGTTGATGCAACAGACACAGATATTGAATCAAAGATGAACACTGCGGAAGTCGTATTAAGAGAGATCGGCGCTGATATCAAGCCGAGAGTTCTGGTTTTTAATAAAATAGATAGGCTTTTTCAGGAGGAAAAAAT
>JBDRWH010000079.1:0-7490 GCA_039802325.1 Caldifarciminota bacterium | reverse complement strand
TCTCATTTCACCGCAGATTCATTTTGTTTTGAACGAATCAACCAGAAATATTCTGCATTTGTCAGCGGTGTCTGATTTGAAAATGAGACTGATACAACTGTTCCCTGAATCTATTGTGACGAAATTGTTGCCATTTGAATTGAGTGTTGGGTCCATTTCTTTTAAGGGCTTTATTTCACCTCTGGGCTTTGGTGAAAAAATGAATTTTAATTATATCTATATCAATTCCAGACCTGTAAAATATCCCAGGATTGTGCGGATTATTGCTGAGACCTATCAACAGCCAAAAGAGCCACCCATTTTTTTGCTGAATATTACTATACCTGCTCATATGCTTGATGTTAATATACACCCAACAAAGAATGAAGTGAAAATAAAAGAAGAGAGATATGTCATAGATTTATTAACCCAGGGTATAAGAAAGAAGATTTTTCCAACGACCGTACCAAAAGACTACCAGTCTGATAAACAGGGCTTTGTTGATGCTAATGCTAATATTCAGTTTGTTCAGGACTTTATCATACCATATCAAGATACAACAACTGAGCACGCTTCCACTGTTCGTGATACAGGTGAATTCTGGCAATTACACAATACCTATATCTTTGCCCAGACCAGTACGGGTGTGATAATTATTGACCAGCATGTCGCGCACGAAAGGATCATATATGAATCAATCATCAATAACAGAGTTTCTGCACAGCGGCTTCTATTTCCAATTACCCTTGAACTGACACCCGAGGAACACCGTATTTACCAGAGAACAAAGGGTATTCTTGAATCAATGGGGATTGAATTCAAAGAATTTTCAGGCAGGACACTGGTAATTGATGCCCTGCCAACTAATTCAAAACTCACAAGGGAAGATTTGCAAGGGTTTTTCAGTGAAATTGGTAGTCTTGGAAACTTGATGAGTGAAAAGAAAGAAATAGCAAAAGTGCTTGCCTGCAGAATGGCAATAAAGGCAGGCCAGAAACTTTCTCCAGGAGAAATGGAGAATTTGATTGATCAACTATTTGCCTGTGAAAATCCTTTTATCTGCCCGCATGGCAGGCCAGTAGTAATCAGGATTAGCCTTGATGACCTTGGAAAGAGATTCGGACGTTAGAATGGCAATCAGATTGGTGCTGGGAACTTTGCTATTCTTGGGTCAAATTTTGTATGGCGGTCATTCGGTTGCATTCCACAGGGGTCTCTGGGTACGAGCCATGTCAATCGCATCTCCTGATTCGCTTCCAAAGATTATCAGTCTTGCTGAACACCTGAAAATTACTGACTTATATGTTCAGGTTGTCGTTGGTGGCTATTCTTACTACAAAAGCGGAATTTTGCCGAGGAGCGAGTATCTTGCAAAAAATTCTACGACAGATTATGACCCACTGGACTCATTGTTAAAAATGGGAAGAGAGAAAAATATCAAAGTACATGCGTGGGTAAATACACTCTTGATATGGTCAATGGACAGCCTGCCTGATTCTGTCCGACATGTTCACCACCGTCATCCTGATTGGTTCTTAAAGGATGTTTCGGGTCGCAGTATGCTTGATTACAGTCCTGTTATGCGTCAGGATTTGGGAGTTGAAGGAACATTCTTGAATCCGGCCAACAGTGGAGTGATTGAATATTTGAAGGATATCTGTGTTGAAATCGTGAGAAAGTATAATATTGACGGAATACATCTTGATTTCATACGCTTCCCAGGCGTATTCTGGGGAATTGAAAATTCTTTGACTGCTGCACTTATTTCAGGTTTGAATAATCAGGATTTGCGCTGGCTGACATTACCAAGATACGCAAGGCTGAGTCTTTTTAATCGTTGGATTGTATACAACCTGTACCTTGAAAATAAGAATCGGGAGCTGGTGATTGCTGAACTTGTGAAACATATCAGGGTGGCGGTAAGATCTATCAGCAAAGATTGTATACTATCCTGTGCAGTCGTTTCAAATCCTTCACGTGCATTGTATCAATATGCTCAGAACTGGTGCGAGTGGAAGGAGATAGTTGATTATCCTGTTGTTATGTCTTACACAACTGATGTACAACTGTTTCAGGATTTTTTGAACTACGCAATGTATTTCATCCCTTCTTCAATCATGGGTGTTGGCTTTTTATGGAAAAATATGGAAATGCAGGCAAATACAGAGATTGAGTTTGTTCGTAAGGCAAACGCGAAGGGTTTTTGTTATTTTGATTTTGCTTCGCTTGATACAATGGCAGATTTGAATATGTTGACAGATACCGCAATGGTCTTGCCGGAGAGCATCTGCTATACTCCGCAGGTTTCAAAATCTGAAAATACAGATAGCATCTTTGGTGAGAAAGCCTTAGAAGAATGGATAAATCAAGGAGAGAAGTATATCAAATATGGTGAAGACCTTGATTTTGCGCAATACCTGTTGTCACTTTCTTTAACCCCTGAACAGCACATAAGAAAAATGGGCATTGACCGAGAGGAATTTCTCAAGAACGTGAAGCAGGATGTTGCTGGTTTTGAATATTTGAACCATACCTTATTATCAACATATGATAAACTAATTGAACCGCCACGCAGAGATATTGAATATACATTTGTTCGGTGGAATACCGATAGCAATGCAGTAAGGAATTTTGCAAAAAGCATAGCGAAGTTGGATTTGAAAGAAACCATATATCCTGAGGCAATGAATCCTGTCGCCAGGGCAGTTTTTGAAGCAAAGATTGGTGAGAAGAAAATCATTGAAACACGCTCCGGGATCTATGTTTTTAAGGTCAGGAGAATAAAGGAAGGTAACAAATTTGTAAGAAAAAAAGACATCAGAGAAGATTTGTTGCCGATCTATACCTACTGGACAATCAGAAGGAAGCTTGAAAAAAAGTATTATGGAAAATAGGATTCGGAGGTATTAATTATGAAAGACATTAACCGTTATATCGACCAGACTATCCTCAAGCCTGAAGCGACGAAACAGGAGATATTACAATTCATAGAGGGCGTAAAGAAATACAAATTTTTTTGTGCCTGTGTGAACCCATGCTGGGCTGAAATGGTTAGAAAGGAATTACCTGAGGAGATAAAGGTCTGCAGTGTTGTTGGGTTTCCACTCGGTGCTTCCACCGCAAAGGCAAAAGTGTATGAAGCTGAAAATCTGACAAGAATGGGTTGTGATGAGATTGATATGGTGATGAACATTGGGAAATTGAAGTCTGGAGACTACAAATATGTGGGAAAGGAAATCAAGGCAGTTGTTGATGCAGCCCAGGGTAAAATTGTGAAGGTAATTATTGAAACCTGTCTCTTGAATGAACAGGAGAAAACTGCTTCAACAAATATTATTAAAGAAAGTGGCGCACATTTTGTTAAGACCTCAACCGGTTTTTCAAAAGAAGGCGCAAAGATTGAGGATGTAAAGTTACTGAGAAAGATTGTCGGACCGAATTTCGGGGTTAAGGCGTCTGGCGGCATCAGGGATTACAAGACGGTTGTTGAATTCATAAACGCGGGTGCAAATCGCATAGGCACATCTGCCGGTGAGAAAATAATGGAAGTGGCTGAAATATAGATTAGAGAGCGAAGTAGAAAATCATAAGACAGATGGCTTCAATGTAATAGGACATGTAGTGATCTTGAGTCAATACAGTTGCTTACAATTGAGTTTTAAACTATCAGTACATGCTTGCCATATAGAAAGACCAAGTTGATTCTTGCCTATCCAACATTGTGTATCTAATCTTACATTAATCTTAGATATTTGATCTTACCTATCTAATCCTTCATATCTAATCATGCATTTCTAAATTTCTAATCATGCAAATCCAATGCTGCATATTTGATTTTTCAATTTGCGTAAAGTTTTCAAAGAGATATTCTCGCATGTACAATTGCACCATTGTACATATTTAGATATGCACAATTATCAATATTAGAATATATGATTGGAGGGTGCGTAGTAATAGGTCTTGCAATTTTCTACAATTTGTTTATAATGCTCAAGTAGAAAGGAGCAGTATGGACAGGAGAACAGGAATAAAACCAATGAAAGAAATTCATTATCGGGAATCAAGAGTTGCTAAAGGACTTGGCGATCCAGCTAAATATGCGATTACAAAATTATTGCTGGATACTGGTCCGCTGAGTGTGAATGAGATCGCAAAATCTGTCCGTCGTTCACAGCCAACAGTTTCACATCATCTTGCCCAACTAAAGAATTTGGAGATTGTACGTTACGAAGCAAGATCAAGCGGTAGTTTCTACTGGATAAAATATCCGGAAGAAATTCGTAGAATTATTAAATCGCTTAACATCTTTGTGAATCGCACCCTGCAGGGTGTTAATATTGAAGAATAATGATGTGTGCAATTGCACCATTGTGCATATTTAGATATGCACAATTATCAATATTAGAATATACTGAGCATTGGATGGCTTATGCGGTTTGTAGCAAGATATCGTAGGTGACCTATGCCAAGGTTTCGTAATAGAAAATTCAGGACTTTGTATTATGCTGGTTGATGTAGCGATACCCAATACAAAATTTGACTATTTGACTTATGAGACAGATCTTGATTTACACATTGGCGATCTGGTCATTGTTCCACTGCGCAATAAATTCAACTACGGGATTGTGATTGCCACCAATGTGAAACATGATATTCAAAATTTAAAAAATGTTCAGAAACTGGTAGAAAAAGGTTTTATACCGTCTAAGTTACTATTGTTATATAAATGGGTTTCATCCTATTATATTAATTCTCTGGGCGAGGTTTTGAAACAGGCATTTCCGCCAAAGGTTTTGAAAAAGTTTGAAATTTTTGAAAGAGAATATAGGGATTTTTCAAGAGCAAGAGAACCTGTTCCTAACTACTATCAGAGTAATGCTATTCGCAGGATAATGTATTTTACCAAGAGGAACATTTTCAAGGTTTTTTTGTTATTTGGCATTACTGGTAGCGGTAAAACAGAAGTTTACTTAAGGGTGGTTGCTGAGATTCTGGAAAAAGGAGGCAGGGCACTTCTCCTTGTACCGGAAATTTCAATGACACCTCTCTTATTGAAAAGATTCACAGAGCGCTTTGGTAGGGATGTTGTTGCTATTCATTCAGCCTTAACAATTAGAGAGCGGCGTCAGGTCTGGTATGGAATCAAAAATGGTATCTACAAGGTCGTTATCGGACCGCGTAGCGCTGTATTTCTACCGGTGCCGGATTTGAAAATCATCATTGTGGATGAAGAACACGACCACTCTTATAAAGAACATCAACAATCAGTAAGATATAATGCTCGGGATGTTGCTATTGTCCGTGCAAAAATTGAGAACATAGTTGTTGTACTTGGCAGTGCAACACCCCAAATTGAATCATACTACAATGCAGGGATAGGAAAATATGAACTACTAACTTTGAAGGAAAGAATTGATGCCCGCCCTTTACCAATGGTGGAAGTCATTGATTTGAAACAGGAAGGTAGGAAATTTATCTCCAAAAAATTTGAGAAAGCTATTAAGGAAGTTATACAAAAGAATGAACAGGCAATACTTTTTTTGAACCGCAGGGGTTTTGCCCCGAGTCTGATTTGCCCGAATTGCGGATATACGGTAAGTTGTCCACATTGCCGATTGCCACTTGTTTATCACCGTGCTCATGAAAAAGATGGTTCATCAGTTCTTTCCTGCCATACCTGTGATTACAAAACAACTTACTTCACGCATTGCCCCAAATGTGGGAAGGCTACGCTACTATACCGTGGTGCAGGAACACAGAGAATAGAGGAGATAGTGAAGAAAATTTTGAACGAGAGCGGACAGGGTATCTCAAATACAGAGCAATCTTTGATTTTAAGGCTTGATCGTGACATTGCAAGAAAGAGGGGAGAGGCAGAAATGGTTCTGAGAAAATTTGAAGAGCAAAAGGCAAAGATACTTTTAGGTACGCAACTTGTCACCAAAGGATTTGACTTTCCAAATGTCACGTTTGTAGGCATTGTCAGTGCTGATACAATCTTCAATCTGCCTGATTTCCGCGGCAACGAAAAGACATTCCAGGTTTTGACTCAGGTTGCAGGCAGGGCAGGTAGAGGAGAAAAACCAGGCACGGTTCTGATACAGACATTTCATCCTGAGCAATACTCAATACTCTTCAGTCAACTCCAGAATTATCCAAAATTCTATGCTCAGGAAATGAAATTGCGCAAGGAGTTGAACTTTCCTCCTTTTTCGCGACTCATTCTCATCAGACTATCCGGGAAGACAGAAAAAGAGGTGTGGGATGAAGCAAATAAAATTTATTCGCTTCTGAAAAATACACGATCAATAAAAGTTTTTGGTCCCAATCAGTCATTTTACTACAAAATCAGGGATAAATACAGGGTGTACATTTTGATAAAGGCACCATTGAAATTTGACCATCGCAGGTTGAAATTTTTAAGACAGGTCAAATTGGCAAAAGCAAAATTGGAGATTGATGTTGACCCGCTGGATGTATTCTGATCGCTAACACGCGTTGACAATAAAAGGTAATTGAATATAATTAACTCTGTCGGATTTGGCAATTTTTTGGTTTGATGAATGAGAAATCCGTGTTATAATAGAGCACCTGGTAGAATTGAGAGAAGAGAAGGGAGAAGATCTGTCAGCGCCCGTAGCTCAACTGGATAGAGCGGCGGACTACGAATCCGCAGGCTACGTGTTCAAATCACGTCGGGCGCGTGCCAATTTCGCTGACAGACATCAAGCGTAGCGCAGATTGCTGTCATTGCGAAATTGAGCATCCCGAAAGCAAATGTTGGATGCCAGTGGCAATGAAGCAGAAATTAGTGTACAGGAAAAAATATGAAAAACAATGATGAACTTTTCATGGCTGAAGCATTGAAAGAAGCACAGAAGGCATTTGAAGAAGATGAAGTACCAATCGGTGCAGTTGCAGTTTATAAAAATCAAATCATTGGACGGGGACATAATCGCACTGAGGCACTTCAGGACCCTACTGCCCACGCTGAGATACTTGCGATTACTGCAGCGGCAAATAGTCTGCATTCCTGGCGATTGAATGATGTAACAATTTACACAACGATTGAACCCTGTATTATGTGCGCTGGTGCATTGGTGTTGGCAAGGGTTAAAAAAATCGTCTTTGGTGCACGGGATGAAAAATTCGGTGGCTGTGGTTCGGTTTTCAATGTTGTCAACGAAAAAAGATTAAATCATAGAATTGAAATAGTTGAAGATGTTATGAAAGAAGAGTCATTGTCTTTGATGAGAACTTTTTTTGATAATAGACGAAATAAAAAGTAAAAATAGATTTGTAGATAAAATTTTAGGATAAGGTTTTAGCCTTGCAAAAGAAATATGATTGATAATTAATCGGGGAAAGGAGGGAAGCAGAAAGATGGTTGGTGGGTTGGGGTTTAGAAGCGGGATTGGTTGTTGGGTTTGGGATGTTGGTTTTACATACTAATAACAACAGACCGACGACCATACCAGCATCTATGCCCATTGACTTTTGGCGATTTGTTT
>JBDRWH010000078.1:0-7675 GCA_039802325.1 Caldifarciminota bacterium | reverse complement strand
GGATATTCGTTACGATTTTCATCTTCAATACCCACATAAGGATGGATATGCGTAAATTCCCACACCTCGCCATTTCTATTGCAACCATAGACCCTTACTGTATCATCATTTCTCCCCCTGCCGATTGCAACTCCGCAGGTAGCAGCAGATACCGCATCAATCACTGTATCAACCCAGGATGATCCGCTCCAGGACACCTCAAGGAATTGGGTACCCGAGCAGGTTATATAAATACGATTTTTTCCATCTATCTTTGTTTTGCCCAGGGTGATATTATACCGACCTTCATTTCCATAAGTTGGAATTATATCCACAGTCTGCCAGGTGCCTGATTGGTAAGTAAACTCATATACCTTTGCCCTTGAACTCGCATATAGACGATTTATTCCATCATTTCTGCCCGGACCTATTGTAATACATAGAGGATTTCCACCAACCGCGGGTAGATCCGACCTTACAAAATTAGAACCAGCCCAGGTATATTCTGCAACAGTGTATGTGGAACCCATGGAATTAGGTAAATACAAGCGGTTAACACCATCATTTCTACCCGGACCAACATAAGGTAACCATTGTTGTAGATTTGCATTCTGGACTGTATCTTTATCCCAGAAAGAACCAGTCCAGGTATATTCTACTGTTGGAGTGCCATCCCCGCTTGCATAGATTCTGTTAATACCATCATTTCTTCCTGGACCCACGCAGACACCATAAATGGTGTTGTTTGGATTACCCAGTGCTGTCCTTATCCATTGTGTTCCGTTCCAGAAGAATTCATAAACATTTCCATCAATCTGCGTTGCATAAACCCGATTTAGTCCATCATTTCTACCTTTTCCAATGTCTATACCAAGACACCATCCTGAACCAGGCAGTATGCCAACAGTAGCACGTGTCCAACCACTCCCTGTATATGTCCATTCATAGACACGTGCATCCTCACATATTGCATAGACCCGTTGGACTCCATCATTTCTGCCATCACCAACACGAATCAGATTTAACACATTTGGCGCTGTCCCAACGAGTGCTTTATTCCACTGCCCATAAAGGGCTATAAAAATTGATAATCCAACAATGATTTTAGTTATCATAACACCTCCATTTTAAATTGAATTCATTTCACTTTTACGAGCCTTATCGTGAAATCGCCACCTTTCAAAAAATAAACACCGGATTTAAGTGCGCTGGGCAAATAAATCACTCCATTGGTAGGTCTACAGATGCCACGATATCTGCCTGACGCATCATAGATTTTTAAAGTTTCTATGCCTTCTGGAAGATTTACTTTGAATGAACAGGTAACTGGATTTGGATATATCAGAGTATTGGATGGGGTCTGTTCCTTTTCTGTTTCTTTAATTCCTGCAAGTGGCCCTTGATAAACCTGCAACCCTGCACCATAATCAGCGATATAAGTGTTATTGCCCGATACATATACTCCGTATGCCAAGTCAGGAGTAATATAATAACCAACTTCAAAAGGATTTGTCGGAATCGTTACATCAACTATTCTCAAACCAGTTTGGTAGCCGGCAATGTAAGCATAGCCACCTGAAACAAAAATATCTTCATTAAAACCGGTTAGACTGCAGAAACCTACCTGCTGGGGATTACTGGGTATAGAAATATCAATAATTCTCAATCCTTGATACCAATCAAGGACATAGGCATAATTACCTGATACATACACACCCCAGGCATAACCGGGTATATCGCAGACACCAATGATTGATGGGATATATGGATTTGCCACATTTATTATGACAAGACCCATAGATGTGTCAGCGACATAGGCATAGTTTCCTACAACAAAGACATCCTTCGCCCAGGTCGGTGGGTCGCAGGAACCAACCTCAAGCGGGTTTGATGGTGTTGATACATCTATTATGCGCAACCCGAAATCCCAGTCCGCGATATAGGCATAATTACCAGAGACATAAACCCCTAAGGCAATTCCGGGACTTGGCCAGGAACCGAGTTCAATCGGGTTTGATGGCAGAGACACATTTATTATCCTCATTGATGTATAATCAGCAACATACGCAATATTATTATTCACAAACACATCCCAGGAAATACCTGGCGTATCAAGGTACCCCGCCTTTAATGGATTATTAGGATTTGAAATATTGATTATCTGCAGTCCTGCAAAATCATCAGCAATATAAGCATAAGAACCACTCACAAAGACCTTGCGCGCATAGTTTAAGGGATTAAAATAACTTACTTCGTAAGGGTTGTTTACAGATGACACATTTACAATCCTTAATCCAGCATAATCGTCCGCAACATAGACATAATTGCCATATTGAACAACCTCATATGAATTTCCCGGAGTATTATAATAACCAACTTCATAAGGAGATGCAGGATTGCTTATATTTATGATTCTCAAACCTGCGTCAAAATTGGCAAGATAGGCATAATTTCCAGATACCCATACTCCCATACACCAGCCAGAAGGAAAACACGAACCAACATAGTATGGATTTGCCGGGTCAGAAACATTGAGAATCAAAAATCCTGCCACCATATCAGCAATATATGCATAGACACCAGAAACAAAAACATCCCAGGCAAGACCTGGTGTATCATAACTTCCAACCTGATATGGATTTGACGGATCAGCAATATTGAGTATAATCAATCCACCCATATCATAGTCTGCAATATACGCATAATTACCCGCAACTACAACTGCCATTGCAAGTCCCTGGTCCTGGTCCCAGTAGCCTACCTCAACAGGATTGGAAGGAGTTGAGACATTGACAATTCTGATACCGTTTGTCCAGTCTGCAACATAGGCATAAGAGCCCGAGACATAGACATCCTTTGCCCTTCCTGGTGTAATGATTGACCCTAACTTAGCAGGTGAACTCGGCGCGGTCACATCCCATATCTCTAATCCATATTTACCACCTGCAATGTATAATCGGTTATTGAGATAAAATAGACCTTCAACAAAACCCCTTGATTTAATCTGTGAGACTTCAACTGGAGCTGAAGGGTTTGCTACATTCAAAATACTTATTCCCCCGCCTGAACCCATAAACACAAGATTTCGCGCCTGGTCTATTGCCACTGCATTTGAAGGACCAAAGGGCCAGTTTCCAATGAATCTAACATTTGATGAGTCATAGGCGAGGACCGAATTATCCCCACTCCCGATTGTTTGAAAAAAAGCAAAAAAACATAGACAGATAAAATTCATAAAACCTCCCTGCTCTAATGTAAAAAATTTTATTCAAAATATTTTACAAGTCAAGCATCCATATCAAATCAATCTTATTATCCCCTCTTCACCCTTCTTTACCCTTATTCTCCCATCTTCACCCCTTTTCTTCCTTCTTCACCCTTTCACACTAATCCTTCTATCCTCGCGCCTTCAGGTGATTCTACTACAAAAGAGACGCTAACCTTGAGTTCTTTATCAGGTCCCAATTCACCTTTCCAGTAATAGATACCAAGGTCTTTCTCCTGTTCAGAGGGTTCCGGCTCAAATTTCACATCCTGAATCTTCAGTTCTGGGTTCTGCGGAACCGGTAATTGGTCAATGAGTGTGTATTTTATTGATTTCTTATGAAAATTCTTAACAATATTTTCATAGGCAAACTCATATTTAAGAACCTTCTTCACAAGCCCAGTCTTTTCAATGTGTGATTTTTTCTGTTTCCTTTCCACTTTTAGATGTTCGTCAACACCAAAAGAGAATACTATTTTCTCATTCGGTGCGATTGTATCAAGATAAACCTTACCGGTCAAATCATCACCAACATAGGTGTTTCCTTCGCCACTCAAAAATAGATAGGCAGTTGTATTCTTCGCTTCCCCCTTCAAATATGCGAGTTCTGTGATTCTGGGGATAATAAAATATTCAAATTCTGCATCAAGTAGCGCATCGCAGATTTTTACTTTTTTCGCCTGTTCACCACTCTTTATGGTATATTTGCCGGGCAGCGGATATCTCACTGCAATTCCAGTTTCTACTGGTGGTGCTGGTTCGTATTCAACCTTTTGGTCCATTGCTGGTGCGGATGCCAATGCTTCAGCAGACTCTGAAGGCATTGCCCTTTTTGCCTTTGCTACCGCCGGTCTTGGCACATAAATGGTTATATACCAGGGTTGTGGCTCTGGTGCAACTCCACCAATAGACGGCTGTGCGGTTGATAAAATTATCTGGGTATTCTCCCAATCTTCGCCTGTTCTCTGTTCAATCTTGGCAAAATATGAAAGTTCAATCTTTGATTCAGAAGGATTAGCCCTGACTTCATAGTAAGTGTACCAGTTTGCACCATATACTACATAACTGATTTCAAGATATCCTTTACCTTTTGCAAGTGGATATGCATCAAAAATAATGGTCTTTTTATTCTGGGATACTGCCTGCATGTCGTTCATTTCCCTTTTCAACTCTTCCATTTTCTCTCTGAGTTCAATCCTTTTGCGCTCTATTTCGGCAATTCTCTTTTTGACATTGAAAAGTTCTTCACCAATAAAATTCAATCCTGCACGCCAGGCGTCAGGTGAAATACTTCCGGTAAAGAGTTCTTTTGAAATGGTCTGGGGGCTGCTCACCGAGATTGTGCTGAGATACTTCGCTTTTTCCTGCAGGACAACGGTCTCATCAGCAAGGGCTCTGTCTTCTATTGAGATTTCTTTAATCCTATCTTCAATTTTCTTTACATTTGGAGCCAGTTCTTTTGTATATCCAGGCTTTACCTGGACTTCACCCACTTTTATGCCCTTTGCCTTTATCCGCACTGATTCATCATCAAGAGAACCGGGAAGATTTGGAATTAAAATATCAGTACTTTCATTTAAATTGACTTCACAGGTTCTTATTACCTGAACACGGTCAGGATAAACTATGACTGTATCAATCTTTGGAAAAATTTCTATTTCTGGCATAAAACCTCCTCAGATATTTCAAATAAAAAGATCAACAAGGCTCAAAGGGACTCAAGAAGTGAAGGCAAATTAAACAACAGAATGAGACTTCGCTTGTCGGCTGCGAAAAGCGTTTCGTATTTCGAAATTCGTTTGTCGTCAAACGAAACCGATATACCAAACCGTTTCGCTTTTCTAAACCGTCAGACGAAACCAAATCGTTAATCATATCCTGTTTTTTTAGTCCTTTTGCCATCTTGAGCCTTCTTTAGCCTTTTTTCACCTTCTGTATTACCATGAGTCTTTCTTTAATATAGCATTTCTTCAACATTTGCCGTCTCTGGTGCCTCAACTGAGAATGAGCTCTTTATCTTGAATGTTTCACCTGGTTTGATTGTTGCCTTCCAGTAGTATATTCCGCGGTCTTTATCTTCTTCGCTCGGTTTGGGTTCGAGTTTGATATCAGAAACCTTTATATCTGCTTCCTGTGATACCGGTACCTGGTCAATTATTGTGCAGTTGATTTCTTTATTGCGGAAATTTTTGATTGAATTTTCATATAGAAGTTCATGTTTTTTTATTTTCTTAAATAAGCCACCTTTCGTAACCTTTGACTTTTTTAGTTCTCTTTGAACCTTTATCATTTCGTCAACGCCAAATGATACAGTTGTTGATTCATCAGGTGCAAGATTTGCAAAATATGTTTTACCGGTAAAATCATCACCGACATAAGTTCCTGCTTCACCTGCAAGAAATAGATAGTCTGATTTATTCTGGAATTTGCCTGTTGAATAAGCAAGTTCGGAAAGTCTTGGGATTATTAGATATTCAAAATCAGCATTAAAGTTTGTTTCATAGATTTGAATCTTTTTTTCTGGTTCACCACTCTTGATAGAATATCTGCCCGGAAGCGGATACCAGACAGAGATACCGGCTTCCACTGCAGGGGCACCTTTCTGATATGTGATGATTTGGTCTATCTCACTGACAGCCTCCTTTGCCACCTCGGCAGGAGCAGCCATTGGTGCCCTTGTCTCTGTTTCGTATTCATACGAATATATATACCATGGCTCCGGTGTTGGTGCAGTTCCACCTAAAGCAGGTTTTCCGGTGCTCAAAATGATTTTTGTATCATCCCAGTCTTCCCCGGTCCGTTGGCTAATTTTTCCAAAATATGTAAGTGCGATATTACCTTTGGACGGGTTTGCCCTCAATTCATAGTATGTCTTCCATGATGCCCCATAAAGAATATAGTTCAATTCTATTCTATAATTCCCTAACTTATCTGGACGTGCATCAAATTTGATTGTTTTTCTGTTCTCTATCAATGCCTTTGTATCATTATATTTTCTTCTAAGAGTATCCAATTCGGTTTGCAAATCCTTGCGTTCTCTTTCAATCTGTGCGGTGCGCGATTTGGTACTGAGCAGGCCATCCACCATAAATTTTAATCCCTGTTCCCAGGCAGAAGGTGAAATTTTCCCTGTATATACCTCCTTTGAAATCACATCCGGTGCACCGACCGAAATCGTCTGCAGGAATTTTTCTTTTTCTTTAAGCACTGCAAGTTCGTCAGCGAGCGCACGGTCTTTTTGCTCAATTGACTTTATTTTATCTTCAAGTTCTTTTATTCTTGGGTGGGGTTGTGCGGTATAACCTTTCTGAATCTGGACTTCACCGATTGCCAGACCATTTGCCTTTATCCTTACTGACTGGTCATCAAGACTGCCGGGCAAATCTGCAAAGATCAATTCAGCAGATTTATCAAGATATATATTAGCAATCCTTGAGACCATTACCCGATCACTGTAGATTATCACGGAGTCAATCCTTGAATCTACAGTGATATTTATGCCCATAAGAAGCAAAAGTGTTAACATAAAACCCCCTTTAGAAAAATATGTAAATGCCTAAACACCTAAATTCCTAAAAATATAATAAGCGAGGGGCGTCTCGCCCCGAACCAACAAAAAAACGACGCATCATCAAGCTGATGCACTCCAAAAAAATGGTCTATCGTTATACGGTTTCGCCACCAGTTTCGTTATACGGTATCGTCTATCGGCTAAAATCCATCTTTCCTTTCTCGTCATTCTAATCCCTCTGTTATCCCCCTTTAGAAAAGGGGGAACAAGGGGGATTTGCACTCCAAACAGTTTTACCAAAATGACAAGCCAAACCATTGCGCTTTTCGCAACCGTGAGACGATAGACAATAAACCTTTGATAAAATTTACGATAATCCGCAAACCTAAGGAGGTTGTTCATAACTAAAAATTAATCACTATTGTCATGCTGAACTTGTTTCAGCATCCTGATTTTCATCGGGATGGCGGTTGAAAAATGACAGCTTACGAGACCCTGAAATAAATTCAGGGTGACAAATAGACATTGCGACACAGCCTCTAAATGTTTGTCCTAAATTGAACTCATCAATCATACACATATTTCCCTTTATCATTAACATGAAATTTAAGAATCTTCTTATTATTCATAAAAATATCATAACCCTGTTTTAAATTCTGCCAGAAAGACCATAAACCAGTATCCTCTCCCGCAATCAACTTAAGTGTATCCATATTTGCACTATCCATCTGACAGGGGAAAATATAAACCGGAATCTTGTTCTGCCCCTGATTTTTCGTATCAAGGCATATCAGGTACAATTCTTCTATCGCCTCATTACCTATGGGAATACATCCAATCGTCACCGCCTCACCATGAATCAAAATATCACCTCCGGGGTCTCTTCTGCTACCCAGAATCTTATCCGAAGCATTCGGGTA
>JBDRWH010000077.1:0-7706 GCA_039802325.1 Caldifarciminota bacterium | reverse complement strand
CTGATTGTAATGCTCTGACAATCTATAAAATTGGTAAGAATGGCACAAGTCTTGAAACTTTTGCAAATTACAATGTGAAACGTGAATTTCATAAACAAATACTTGAGGGGAATAGCGAGTTCATTTGGCAGCTTATCAGCAGTAAAAAATGCAGTGTACTGGAGTGTCCTTGTTCGGGCAAAAATTCTGGTTTTTCAAAGGTCTTGGATGAATTTGGCTTTCAATCCTGTCTTGGTGTGCCTCTGGTCTTACGTGGCGTGCCACTGGGCAGTCTATTATTGTTAACAGAAAAGAAGAAAAACTACATAAAAAAGGATATTCAGCTAATTGAGGGAATTGCCCGGCAATTAGTCATAGCAATGGAACGGATTCAAACAATAGAAAAGATAAAAGAGATGAATGTTGAATCTGTTCTTGCGTTGGTTCAGGCTATTGAAATGCGCGATCCCTGCACAAAAGGACATTCGCTGAGTGTCGCAAATATGGCTAAAGAAATTGCAGAAAAACTTGATATGTCTGCGAAAGAACTGGAGTTGATTGAATTTGCTGGTCTGCTGCATGATGTAGGTAAGATTGTTGTATCGGAGGACATTCTTCAAAAACCAGGACCATTAAGCAATGAAGAATGGTTGATTATGAAAAAACATCCATTATATAGTGCTGAGATAATCAAACCAGTCAAAAATCTTTCTGATATTTCAGAGTGGATAAAATACCATCATGAAAGATGGGATGGTTCTGGTTATCCTGAAGGATTGAAAGGCGAAACAATTCCTATTTATTCAAGGATTCTTGCAATATGTGATGCCTATTCAGCAATGACTGAGAAAAGACCTTACAGGGATGGCTTCACAAAAGACAAGGCGCGAAATGAAATCATGGAAAATTCAGGAAAGCAATTTGACCCTGAAATTGTTGAAATTTTCTTGAAATATATGGGGGATCCTTCATAAACACTCCTCCATGGGGGCTGGGCAGAGTTCAAGACGGGGGCCAACCCAGCCCCTTTTTCTCTGCAACTGAGGGGTATATGTCCCCGAAGTTTCAGACATTTGCCGAGGGTGCCAAAGGGATATGAGAAACTATCGCAAATCCTCCAAGTCGTTGCATTTCTTAAAACTTGACAGAAATGGATTTCACTGTATAATGGAGATGGCGAAGGCTAAAGCAGGCGAGGAGGCAAAAATGAGATACCTTAAATTGACTATCTTAATTGGTGCACCGGTTGTATCTCAAACCGAAATACTACCGGGAGAATATAAATACTGATAAGCTCTCCAGCGGAATTTACTTTGTGGTTCTCAAACAAAACAATGAGAAGGTTTCTAAAAAGTTCCTTCTCATAAGGTAAAATAAAAGAATGCCTTCGTCATCTCCATTATAGAAGAATGAGGAGGCAATGATGAGAAAATTTGTGGTGCCATTAATTTTTTCTTAAGTTGATGCGAACATTTTTGCACTCTTGACGCAAAAGTGATTTTGTGTATGATTAAAGAGGAGAGATAATGGATAAAAAAATTGTATCATTACTACGGTTCGTATTAATACTGTCAACAATTCTCGTTATGACCTACTCCAGGAAAGGTCTTCATTTTGGTGAACCAGGTTATATCATTGGTCTCATCTATCTTATTTCAAATATTATTTTCATTAGATTACCAGCAAAATTGATTGCGAAGCCAAAGGTCTCATTTGCGATATTTTTGTTTGATATACTTGTGATTTCTTCTGCAGTCTATTTTACAGGTGGGGTTGAGACCGATTTCTATCTAATTTATTTTCTGGCAATCTTTATCGCCTCAGTTGGTCAAAGCACAGGTGGTAGTATTCCGATTGCAATAGTGGCGAGTGTTATATATGCCTGGTTTGTATACAGGTCAAATCCTGATATTTCATTGTTAGATTCAAGGTTTCTAATCCGCATACCTTTTCTATTCATAATCTCTCTCACAAGCAGTTATTGGGCAGAATCAACCCGTAAGGAATTGAGAAAAAAAGAGGAACTTGAAAAGTTCAATGTAGAACTGAAAAAACAAGTTGAGAAAATTGCTGCCGAAGAAATTGAACTAAGGCTGTACAACGAAAAGATAATAAACAGCGTTGCTTCGGGTATAATTGCAGTAAATCAAAAAGGAATAGTTACAACCATAAACCCTGAGGCGGAGAGAGTATTGGGATACAAAAAGGAAAATATCTCGGGATATAATATCAGGAGCATTGAAGGTATTGATCAACTGTGGGATAAGATTGACCAGGCAATGAGCACGAGTAAGCCAATCATTCGTGACGAAGTTGAAATACTGAATGCTGAAAAAGATAGAATACCTATCGGTTTTAATGTTACTCTGTTAACGGGTCTAAACGGAGAGGTTACTGGTTGTGTTGTGATATTCAAGGACCTTTCTGAAGTCAGAAGATTAGAGGCGCAATTAAAACATGCTGAAAGACTGACCTACCTGGGTAAGATGGCGAGCTGGGTAGCGCATGAAATCCGCAATCCTTTGACCTCAATTGATGGATTTGCGCAACTGCTAATAAATACGAAGGACAGCAAAAAAATGAATGATTATATTGCAGAAATTCGCAAGGGCACCACGCGCATAAATAATATCATCAGTGATATCCTCGCTTTTGCCCGTGCGCGCAAAATTGAATTTCTCAGAGTTGATTTGAAAGAACTAATAGGATCAATTGTTCGTGATTTGAAGATAAAAGTTGTGGTAAGCTGTCAGGACCAGGCACTGGTCAGGGGTGAAGAAGAATCCCTACGCAGACTGTTTGTTAATCTGATAAATAACAGTGTGGAAGCAATGGATGAAAATGGTATGCTCAAGATAAATTTCTATCGCAAAAATTCCTGGATAGTAACTGAGATTATTGATAATGGTAAAGGCATTTCTGAGAAGGATTTGAAAAATCTGTTTACCCCATTTTTTACAACCAAACCAAGGGGTACAGGCTTGGGTCTGGCAATAGTACAGAAGATAGTTGATGATCACAATGGCAAGATAGAAATTAAGAGCGAATTGGGTAAAGGTACAACTTGCTTGGTATATTTAAATGAATATCAAGAGAAAACAAGGAGTGTGTAAGATGAAGAAAAAAATCTTGATCTGTGATGATGAGGAACCTATAAGATTATTACTCACTGAAACACTGAAGGAAGATTATGATGTGTTTCAGACTGATAATGCGCGTGAGGCAATAAAAATGATTACCAAAGACAATTTTGATCTGCTCATTATAGATATTAAAATGCCGGGAACTCACGGACTTGAGGCAATTGAAAGAATCAGAGAGCGCAACAAAGTCATTCCGATAATTGTCTGCTCAGCCTATCGATTGATGGAAGACGATGTTGTGATTAAGACTTCAGATGTTGCTGCCTTTATTACAAAGCCGATTGACCTGAAAGGATTAAAAACAAAGATTTTTGAATTGATCGGAGCATAAATTGGGTTCACTGGTTGGCGAGATGTTTTTGAAGAGCGGTCTTATTAGTGAAGACCAGCTGAAAAAGGCTTTAGACCTGCAAAAAGAAAAACACAAGAGGCTTGGCGAAATACTGATTGAACTTGGCTATATCTCTTTGAATGACTTAGTCTGGATACTCAGTGAACAAGCCTCAATACCTTTTATTGAAATTCGTCCGGAAATGCTTGACAGCAATCTGATCAATTCGTTTCCTGAAAGACTCTTATATGATAATTGTCTGCTTCCGTTGTATGAAGACGATGACAAAATCTTTGTGGCAATTGGTGACCCAACAAATAAGGCGAGCATAGACCAGTTAAGAAAACATACGAAAAAAGAAATTGTTGTTTCGGGAGCGGATCCAAAAAGAATAAATCAATTATTGGATAAATTATATCTGGCAGAACAAACAGAAGATATCATTTCGTTGGTTCAATCAAAAGAGATAATCACCATTGAAATTGCTGATGGTCAGGCTACAGTTCATATTACTGAACAAGATGGCAAAACAATCTTGAAGAAAGCGCGTGCGCATGTGACCATTAAACTGGAAAATCTTGAAGAAAGTAAAGAGGAATAGCGTATTATGGATGAGATAAAAAAGTTACTGAGATATGCCATTGACAACAAGGCGAGCGATCTTCATCTAAGTGCAGGTTCACCAGTTATGTTTCGGATTAATGGTGCAATGAGTAAAATAAATAATGACGTTGCTTCAGCCGAAGTTATCCGCAAACTGATACTCAGTATTCTCAATGAAGAGCAAACAAAAGAATTAGGTGAGGAAAAAGAACTTGATTTCTCCCTTCATCTATCTGATATTGGTAGATTTAGGGTGAACATCTTTCATCAAAAACAGGGGCTTGGAGGAGTATTCAGAATAATACCTGAAAGAATCCCCAAAATGGAAGAACTTGGCTTGCCAAAGGTGATTCAGGAAATGATTGACCTTGATTATGGATTAGTTTTGGTCACAGGACCAACAGGTAGCGGCAAATCAACGACCCTTGCGGCAATGATTGACTACATAAATACGAATAAGGATGGACACATTATTACGATTGAAGATCCGATTGAATATATTCATACTTCGAAGAATTGTGTAGTAAACCAACGGGAGGTCGGGGCTGATACTAAGTCCTTTGCCCGTGCCCTAAGGAGTGCATTGCGTGAGGACCCTGACTATGTTCTGGTCGGTGAAATGCGTGATCTTGAAACGATTGGTCTTGCACTCACTGCTGCAGAGACCGGCCATCTCGTCTTTGCAACACTGCATACCTCAAGTGCAGCCAAGACCATTACCCGTGTAATTGATGTTTTCCCAACCACCCAGCAGGACCAGATTCGGGTTCAACTTTCGGAATCCCTCCAGGGTGTTGTTGCTCAGAAACTATATCCCCGGAAAGACCAGCCGGGTCGTGTTGCTGCTTTTGAAATATTGATTGCTACCCAGGCTGTGCGCAATTTGATTCGTGAGCAAAAAGTATATCAAATTGAATCCATTATTCAAACCGGACGTCAATTTGGTATGCAGGATATGGAGCAGGCAAAACGCAAACTGGTTGCAGATGGCAAGATATCACCAGAATTCTTGAAAGAACGTTTGACACTATATTAGCTTTGTTTCTTCATAAATATTGTCTTTTGTGTCTGAATGTCCAGCCAGAGTCTACCCTCACTTTTTTTTCCGACCCTCATGATATATTGACCACAATAGAGAATTGATTATAATAGGTTAGGGAGAAATTCTATGAAATGTCGTAGGTGTGGTCGTAAGATACCTGAAAACATAACTTCATGTCCTTATTGCGGTGAGGCTATCGGAATGATGGCTGGTACAAGCAGTGGTTTTGAATGGAGGTCAGGTCTTGAAATCCTGGGTTTTCCTTTGATCCATATTGCAGTGGGCAGAGATGAGAATGGAAAGCTCAGGATTGCAAAGGGTATTATTGCTATTGGACAGTTTGCTGTCGGCTTGATCACTATTGCCCAGTTTGGTGTAGGTTTAATTTTTGGATTAGGACAGTTTATGTTTGGGCTCGTGACCATTGCCCAGTTTTCAATTGGCATAGTATTTGGACTTGGACAGTTTTCTACAGGTTATATTGCGATAGGACAGGTTGCATTTGGCTGGTATGCTTTGTGCCAATTTGGTTTTGCAGAACATATATGGTCACCAAAGATAAAAGACCCTGAGGCAATTGAATTTTTCAGACATTTTTGGGAAAGGATTATGCATTTAAGGCCTTGACTTTTGTGAGATTTCATATATATTATAAATATGGAGCAAAAAACTGAAGCAAATCGCGTAGTTCTACATTATAAGAGTGGAAGTGTAGTAAAAGGTATGACGCATGATTTCGTAGCAGAAAAACCTAAATTTCATCTTATCCATCAGGATGGTAATATTGAAGAGATTGAAACTGAAAAACTGAAGGCAGTTTTCTTCGTCAAATCATACGAGGGCAACAAAGATTATCAGGAGGCAAAAGGATTCAGTAAGATTGACCCGGTCACATTTCGTGGCATGAAGATCAAGGTAACGCTTGTGGATAACGAAGTGATTTACGGTGCAACCCTGGGTTATAATAAGACCAGAAAAGGATTTTTTGTTCTTCCAGCAGACCCGGATAGTAATAACTTAAGAATCTACATTGTTGCCAGTGCGGTAAAGGATGTAAAACTCGGTAGCCAGGCAGAAACATAAACAACATACTTGCTTTATCGTTCTGTGAAACACTTTTCGTAACCGTTTGACAACGGATGATACTACTGACTACTGGCTTACTGGGTACTAACCACTTATATTTACCACTATTGATTTTATCAAAAATTTGAATAAACTATTGGCCTGACCCTCTCCCACAGGGGGAGAGAGATTTGATATATCCAAGGGGGTTTGATGAGAAGATTCTTTTTTTTAACAACTATTCTCTTAACTATTCTATGTGTTTCTTGCCCAAGAAAAGAAAAAAAGGGTATTGACATTACAACCCAGCAAATTCTTGCAGGTGAGAAGATACCTCTAAAGGTTACCCATATCTCACCGGTCGGCTCGGTTGAAGGACAACTTGAGACCTTTAAGATTCTTGTTGGGTTTAATCAGGCAATGGCACCGGTTCAAGCAATACCAAGAGAAGAAACATCAGGACCACTTGAATTCAATCCGTCAATAAAAGGCAAGTATCGCTGGCTCGGTTCAAGGACTTTGGCATTCATACCTTCTGATACCTTGCAACCTGCAACCGAATTCACTGCTACACTCAAAAAAGATAAGATCCAATCCCTTACAGGGATGCGTCTTGACAGAGATACTACCTGGAAATTTGAGAGTGTAAGACCCAATCTTATAACTTCAAAACCTTATAATGGTTCAGATTACATTGATTTGAAAGCGCCTATATATCTTTATTTCAATCTTGAAATGGCACCGGAAAAGGTGCGTGATAGAGTCAAGATTTTTGCTACACATGGTCAACCTTCGTATGTCTATTGTGGCCAAAAAGAGCCGAAGAACGCACCGTACAAAGAGGAGATTCCATTTAGTATAAGGCAATTGCAGGATAATGAGTTATATTATTTATTGTATAGCCCCTCCCCACCATTGCCACAACTGGATAGAAGAAAAGGGAAAGTAAAAACAGAAGGGAAGTTATCAGGTTTGCAAAACCGGTCCTTGCCCCTTCTGCAACCCCTGCTGCACTTTCAATATAGCAGGTAATTGTTGAAGTTCCCAGAAGGGATCCAGTTGTGGTTCCAAGGGCATCTGATAGAAGGGCCTGTCTTGCCCTTGGGAGTTCTCCATTTTTCATAAGACCTGCCTGTTTTGTTACCCCTATCAGGGTTCCCACAGTATCAAATAAAGCTAAAAAGAAAAAGACAAAGATAACTTCAATGTATTTTAAATTAAAGGCACCGATTATATCCAATTTTAGAAAGGTTGGAGAGATGGAAGGAGGGAGGGAAAAAATTCCTTCATATTTGGCAAATCCAAAGATTAAGGAAACAACGGTGGAGGATAAAATTCCAAATAATATAAAGCCCCTGATTTTTAAAGTCATAAATATAATGGTAATGGCAACTCCAAAAAGGGTTATCAACACGATAGGGCTATGGAGGTCTCCCAGACCAATTATAGTCCCTGGTTTTCCCACCACAATTCCACCCCATTCCAGCCCTACCAGTGCAATGAGTAGCCCAATCCCAACTGCAATTCCATGTTTTAAGGATTC
>JBDRWH010000076.1:0-7755 GCA_039802325.1 Caldifarciminota bacterium | reverse complement strand
ACTTCTCAGCACCAAGGTCTGTTCCAAAGCCGGCCTCGGTCACCACATAATCACTGAGTTTGAGTGCCATCTTTGTTGCAATGATGCTATTTGTGCCATGGGCAATGTTAGCAAAAGGTCCAGTATGAATAAATGCAGGAGTATGCTCAATTGTCTGAACTAAATTTGGTTTTATCGCATCTTTTAATAGCACAGACATCGCACCACAAACACCAATCTTTTCTGCATAGACCGGGTTGCCTGCCATATCAAATGCGGTGATAATACGACACAATCTTGTTTTCAGCTCTGACAAAGAACTGGATAGACCGAGTATTGCCATTACTTCACTTGCCGCAGTTATGATAAACCCATCTTCCCGTGCAGGTCCATTAGCCTTGCCGCCAAGACCTACGACAATGTCTCTCAATGAGCGGTCATTCATGTCCATTGTCCTGAAGAATAGTATTTCTCGTTCATCAATCTGTAGCTGATTTCCGAAATGAATGTGATTATCAAGGGCTGCGGATAGCAAATTATGGGCAGAACTTACTGCATGAATGTCTCCAGTGAAATGAAGGTTGATATCTTCCATGGGCAAAACCTGTGAATAGCCACCACCTGCTGCTCCGCCTTTAATTCCGAAAACCGGTCCTAATGAAGGTTCACGCAGGGTTACAATTGAACTTTTATTTAATTGATTGATCGCCATGCTCAAGCCGATTGCCACCGTAGTCTTGCCCTCACCATATGCAGTCGGAGTAATAGCACTCACAAGGATCAATTTTCCATCAGGATTGTTTTTGATTTGTTCAAAGAATCTTAGAGAAATTTTTGCCTTGTATTTGCCATATGGTAATACATAGTCTTCATCAATCTCTAATTTTTTGGCTATTTCTGTTATTGGAAGCAATTTTGTCTTGCGGGCAATTTCAAGATCAGTTTCCACGTTCATTCCTCTTTTGGCGCATAATGAGAAAACTGCATTGTATAAATTCCATGACCCTGGGTTACGGATCTTAAATCAGTTGCATAGCCAAATGATTTTGCGAGGGCAAGGGTTGCAGTGACAATCTTTTCTTTCTTGTTTGTTTCAATATTTTGAATGTGTGCTTTGCGGGCATTCAAATCATTCAGGACATCGCCAAGATAACTCTCAGGCACCACTATTTCCAGAGACATAATTGGTTCTAACAAAATTGGTTTTCCGTTCATAAATGCTTCACGCATCGCCATTTGTGCCGCTACTTGAAAGGCGAGTTCGGATGAATCAACTGGATGGTATGCACCATCAAGGATTGTTATTTCAATATTAACAATTGGATAGCCCATAAATATTCCAGTTTCGCACTGGTCTTTTATGCCTTTTTCAATTGCAGGAATAAACTGCCTGGGTATGACTCCTTCCTTGATTTTATTACTTATTATCAATCCCTCTTTATTCAATGGGTTCAACTGCAATTTTACAACGCCATATTGTCCCCTGCCACCGGTTTGCTTAATAAATCTGCCCTCAGCAGTAGCGCTTTCGGTGATTGTTTCCCGATATGAAACCTGTGGCTTACTCACATTACATTCTACGCCATATTCCCTTTTCAATCGGTCAGTAATGATATCAAGGTGTAGTTCTCCCATTCCTGAAATAATACGCTGGGCAGTTTCTTCATCAGTTTTTACACGAAAAGTTGGGTCTTCAACTTGAAGATAACGTAGTGCATTGTCAAGTTTTTCATCGTCCATTTTGGTCTTTGGCTCAAGACAGACAAATATGACAGGTTCAGGGAATTTCATAGGTTCATAAGTAATCGGGTGTTTGGGGTTACATAGCGTATAACCAGTCTTGGATTCACGAATGCCACTTATGACACCGATCTCACCCACATTCAATTGTCCTACTTCTTCTCGTTTGTTTGCATGCATAAGATATATCCTGCCCACGCGGTCTATACGGTCAGGCGGAAAGATTCTTACTTTATCACCGGTTTTTATCAGCCCTGAATATACCCGTATGTAATACAGAAGTCCAAGATGGGGGTCGGTCTGGGTCTTAAATAGCAATGCGGAAAAAGGTTCATCTATTGAGGGTGCACGTGTTTCTTGTTTTTCAGATTCAGGATTCAGCCCCTTGATGGGTGGTAAATCAATAGGTGAAGGCAGGTAATCAAGCACCGCATCAATGAGTGGTTGAATACCGCGATTGCGCAGGGCTGTACCACAAAATACTGGAAAGAAATGAAAATTTAATGTACCTTTCCGTACCACATCTTTTATCTTCTGAGCATTAATCGGAAGATCTCCAAAATAACTTTCAAATATGTCTTCATCATATTCGGCAATGGTCTCTATTAATTCAGAACGAATTTTCTTCACTTCCTCCTGATATGCTACAGGAATTGATTCGCTATGGAAATTATTTCCTTCTTCATCATCCCAGTAGATTGCCTTTTGCTCAATGATATCAATTATCCCTTTAAAATTTTCTTCAGCACCAATCGGTATTTGCAGAACAAGAGGTTTTAGAGATAGTTTATCCTTCATTTGTTTAAGAACCCGATAGAAATCCGCACCTAATCGGTCCATTTTGTTGATGAAGGCAATTCTGGGCACACGGTATCTATCTGCTTGATGCCAGACTGTCTCGCTCTGGGGTTGAACCCCACCCACTGCACAGAAAATGGCAATTAAGCCATCAAGGACTTTCATTGACCTTTCTACTTCCATGGTAAAATCCACATGACCGGGCGTATCAATGATATTTATCCGGTGGTCTTTCCAGTAAACCGTAGTTGCTGCCGCAGTAATTGTTATGCCCCTTTCCCGCTCCTGAGGCATCCAGTCCATTGTTGCAGAACCTTCATCAACTTCGCCAATCTTTCTTATCTTGCCCGTATAAAAAAGAATGCGTTCAGTTGTGGTTGTTTTTCCAGCATCAATATGTGCAGCAAGACCGATATTTCGTATCAATTTGAGATCCAGCATAGATTTAATTATATTCAGATTGAATAACAATTGCAAGTGAGCATTTACCTATTGACAAATTCTAATATCTGATTAAACTTAAGTGTGGAGAAGAATAATAGGACACATAAGAAGATTAACCTTGATGAGATAATTCGTACTCTAAGTGTTGTTGCACTCACATTAAGGGAGAACCCGGAAAAGGCATTAAAGGATTTAAGAAACATCGGTAAAATTATTGACCGACAGATTCCATATCGTGATGGTCACATACTCAGGGTAACTGAATACTCAATGGCGATTGCAGAGGAGATCGGCTTTACCGAAGAAGAAAAGGTGGTTCTTGAAGTTGCTGCTTTGTTACATGATTTTGGTAAGATTGGTATTGATGAAAGTATCTTGTTGCAACCACGCAAATTGACCGAAGAAGAGAAAGAGGAAGTTGATATGCATGTCATGCGCGGCTATTACATGCTTGCAGGGTTCAATGAACTTATTGAGGCATTGAGCGGAGTAAAGAGCCATCATGAACATTTCAATGGTTCAGGTTACCCCGAAGGTTTGAAAAGAGGTGAGATTCCAATAATCGCCAGGATTATTGCGGTGGCTGATGCCTACGACGCAATGACATCAAAAAGACCGTACCGGAAAGCCCTGACAAAGGAGGAGGCAATAAGAGAGTTGAAAGCAAATGCAGGAACACAGTTTGACCCGGCAATAGTTCGGATATTTGTAAAATATATTACCCAGAAGAAGAAATAACTTCAACATATCAACTTCCATTTGTGGTCTTTACTAGTTACTACCTACTAACTACTACTTACTATTTTCTACGGTGTTAGCAGATACCCGGTAAATGTCAAAACTGCATTCCCTCCTACCTTGACCCTGAAAATCTGGTCACGACTGCATTCTACATGGACATATACTTTACCCTGACGGTTTTGCAGATATCCCTGCTCAATAATGATTCTTGAGAAATTACTTGGTTCAATCAATTTTTTCCTAATCAGATAGCAGCCAAGACTGCCTGCTGCTGCTCCGGAAATCGGGTCTTCGTTTATACCAACGACCGGTGCAAAATGCCTCATAAATGCATTATCACCAGCCTCAAATGTCTCAAGGCAGAAAACAATGATCCCCTGAATACCGAGGCGGATACAGAAGTTGTTCATAAACGTAAAATCAGGCTTCAGGTTTCTCATTGTTTCTATTGATTTTATGGGCACAATCAGGTCATAAAAGCCGGTTGAAATAATATCAAAAGGCAGATTTGCAGCAGCGAGGTCATGTTGACTTATACCCAGTATTCTTGAAAGTTGAACAGGATTTATTTCAATATCAAGATAATTTGGTTTTGCAAGGGTCATTGTTGCCCGTGATATCTTATTTTCCTTGACCCGCAATTCAACCAGTTGAATGCCGGTTTTTGTCCTCTGTCTTATTGTTGTCTCCGGTTCTTTTAGACTGAGAATATTTTCACCACTCAAGGCAAAATAGGTTGCGATAGAACCATGTCCTGAAAAATTGATTTCACCTGCACCAGTGAAGAACCGAAGGAAAATGTCTGCCTCGTGGGTTGCTTCAGGCAGAACAAAAACGGTATCAGAGACTGGATTCAAATCATTGGCAAGATTTTTCAGGTCTTCGTCCTTTGTATCTTCAGCACCCATTACAACCCAGGCAGGATTACCACCATAGGGGATTGAGGTGAAGACACTCAACTTCTTTGCCTTGACCCATTTTGCCATATTGAAATGATACACAAAAATTTTCATTTGTCAACAATTTTTTGTTTCCGGTAGTTGACAAATTCATGCATTTGAATATACTTATGTATATACTTAAGTGCTAACGTTAGTGATTTTCATAATATGAGATTAAATGCTTACGGGAAGGAGGTTTAATATGAAAAAAATTCCCCGTCGTAAGTTTCTGAAATATCTCGGGGCAAGTGCTCTGGGCATTGCGATAAACCCTAAACTCGTGTCTGGGGACCACATAGAAAATGGGCGTGCAAGTGATGTTGTCCAGTGTTTCCATACTGATGCTACAACAGGCAGTACTATTAATGAGCCAATTGTACAGACAATGATGGATTCCTCAATCAGGGCATTAACTGGCATCAATGATGTGGGTGAAGCATGGAAATCAATCTTTCCCGGTATCACTTCCAGCAGTGTGATAGGTATTAAGGTAAATTGTATTAATGGCGCATTGCCTTCCCATCCAGAATTTGTCAATTGTCTAATCAATGGTTTGTTACAGATGCAATTTTCGGGGAGTCCATTTAGTCCATATAACATAATCATCTGGGACAGAACCGATTCAGAATTGATTAACAGCGGTTATACGATTAACTATAATGGTCCCAATCAAGTAAGATGTTTTGGTACTGACCATTCTGGTGTCGGTTATGACAATACTTGCACATTGACGATTCAAACTGCCAGCGGTACTTATACTCGGTATCCGTCACGGATTCTGAGTTTGATGGTCGATTACCTCATTGATGTCGCGGTCTTGAAAAATCATGATAGTTCACAGGTGACTTTATGCTTAAAGAATCACTATGGCTCAATAAACAATCCAGGTGGCTTGCCCCATGCCAACTACTGTACTCCAGAAATCCCATCATTGAACCAGCAGATTCGCGATGTCGTTACACCAAATAATATCCAGAAATTATTCATTGTTGACGCTCTATTCGGAAATGTAACATCAGGTCCTGGGGGTTCACCCAACTGTAATCCCAAGAAACTGATAATGAGTAAAGATCCTGTTGCTTGTGATTACAGGGGCTGGCAGGTTATCAATATTGAAAGACAGGGACTTGGTCAAAGTCCAATTTCATGGCCTATTTACCATATCCAGACTGCTTCCCAGCCGCCCTATGATCTGGGTACAACTGATATCAACCTTATTGAAATCAATAATCCTCAGAATGTTGAGGAACAAGACGGTCGTACAATTGATAACTTGATCAATGTATTACCCAATCCTTTCCGAAGAAATACGACATTGAAAATATCACTCAAAAAGAACTCTCCGGTTTACATTGATTTGATAGATTCTTCAGGCAGAGTAACTGATAGTATTTATGATGGCTATCTTGTCAAAGGTAATCACAAAGTTGAATATAACATCAAAAGGTCTCTTTCCGGGGGTAACTACTTTATAAGATTATACTATTCTGGTAGGGTCTATCTAAAAAAGGTTACAATACTGAATTAGTACAGGTCTTGAAAAGGAGAAAAATATGAGCAGAAAGCAAATTTTGATGTTAATCATAATGGTTCTTGTAACCATTGGGTGCTCTGAAAAAGAGCAAAAAACAATTGATGCCGTGGATTTAGTTCCGCTTGATAACGAAATCAGTGGCTGGACGAAGAATTCAGCTATGCAAATTGCTGAAAACGAAACTCAGCTGTACAGTTTAATTGACGGTGAGGCACCAGATTACATAAATCGTGGTTTTGTTAAGTGTGCATTTCAGAGTTATTTTGACAATCAGCAGGTCATAGAATTACGCTTGAGAATATTTGATCAGGGTGATACATTGAATGCCAAGAGTGTCTATGATTTCAAGGCAATTGGTTCAGAGATCCCATGGACTGACGGGAATGCAGGCGAAGAAGCACGCTATAAAATAGAAGGTTTTTCTTATACGCTTGATTTTTGGGATGATAGATTCTATGTTTATATAAATATTACAGATAATACTCAGTCAGGTCTTGATATTGCACAGATGTTCGCATTGAATATTTCTTCTGCAATAAGAGATACGGTGAGCGAATAATAGTCAACATATGTAAGTATGGAAAAAATCAGCCGAAGGAAATTTCTCAAAATTAGCACAGGATTTGCAGTCAGTCTGGCACTGCCCAAAAAGATCTTTGCGGATGAAGAGAAAGCTTCTGGTCCTCTCATCGGTGTTGCCCGTGGCGAAAAGAGTAAACTTGTTAAGGCATCGGTTGACGCTATAGGTGGCATAGAAAAATTTGTTAAACCTGGAGATAGGGTGCTTGTCAAGCCCAATATTTCATTCTCGGCTAATGCGGAATGCGGGGCAACAACGAGTGTTGAGGTGATAAAGCAGGTGGTTGAACTCTGCCTTGAAGCCGGTGCATCAAAGATTACGATCATTGATTATCCTTTGGCAAATCCTGAACTTTGCATTGAAAGAAGCAAGGTTAAAGAGGCAATTGTAGATTCTGACAAAGTCAGTTTGATGATCCTCAACAAAGAGCGCCAATTCATTGAAATTGAGGTTCCTTCGGGAAAGGAATTGAAATCTGTCAAGATTGCAAAGGAATTGCAGAAAGTAGATAAGTTTATCAATCTGCCCACCGCAAAATCCCACTCGGCAACAGGTGTTAGTCTGGGCATGAAGAACTTGATGGGTATAATCTGGGATAGGAGTTATCTGCATCGGGTGGATTTACACCGTGCGATCGCTGAACTCGGACTGATATTTAAACCGGACCTGACAATCGTTGATGCAACCAGGGTTCTGACAAGTGGTGGTCCAGGTGGACCGGGTAAAACCGTAATCTTAAATACCATCATTGCTGGTGTTGATATGGTTGCGGTTGATTCTTATACCGTAGGCATAAGTCAGTGGTACAGTAAATCGTTTACCGGTAAGAATGTAAAACACATCGCCTATGCTTATGAGCTCGGACTCGGTGAGATTGATACAGAAAAAATGGTGATTAAGGAGGTTAAGGTATAAAAAAGCACCGCACACTAAGATTATCCATTCAGTTAATCTTTTTATTAATTTTCGTTCTTCTATTCTTCAAAATTCATTATGGC
>JBDRWH010000075.1:0-7775 GCA_039802325.1 Caldifarciminota bacterium | reverse complement strand
GAAATAGTCTGACCCTCGATGCGGGTCAGCATTTGGTCAATTGACCAAATGTTAAAATAACAAATTCTAAAAGAACGATGCTATGCTGTATTATTATTACTAATTCGACCCTTGATATTATTCTACAATTCCACAATTTTACAATTATGGAATAATGGAATGGTGAAGAGTAGATTTCAAAATTTTGAAATGTTGACATGATGGAAACTACAACATATTTTTTCATAACTCCCTTGATTTTGTCAAAGTAACATTATTAGTGAGGCATAATAAAAAAGACTATATAATTTCATTGCACATGCTTTGAAAGGTGCTGCGATAAAGGTGTCGCAGTTTGGATTTTTAGATGTTGACATATATGGGAGGTTTTTATGATAAGGGCAACAGCAATTAATGGCAGTCCAAGGATGGATAAAGGCTACACCGCAAAGATTCTCAATCCTTTTGTTGAAGGAATGAAGGAAGCAGGTTGTGAAACAAAAATTTTTTTTGCCAGCAAACTCAAGGTCAAACCCTGTGTTTGTGGCACAATGTACTGCTGGTATGAAAAACCCGGACAATGTTTTATCAAAGACGACATGCAGTTACTCTATGCTGAATTGAAACAATCTGAGATACTTATTCTTGCTTCACCAGTTTATATCCCTTTGCCGGGTGCAATGCAGAATGTATTAAATCGTCTGTGTCCATTACTTTAACCTTTACTTGAGTTTCGTGATGGCAGGACACGTGCGCGATTACACAATGATGTGAAAATTAGGAAGATGGTGCTTGTCTCTACCTGTGGTTGGTGGGAAAAGGGGAATTGTGATACACTTATAAGAGTAGTGAGAGAATTAGCTGAGGATGCAAGTGTAGATTTCGCCGGTGCAGTGCTCAGGCCCTATGCGTTCTTAATGGAACAGAATGGGGAATTGACTGCGAATGGAAAGGTGGTTCTCGCGGCAGCAGAAGTGGCGGGAAAAGAATTAATAATGAATGGAAAAATGAAACAGGAGACCCTTGATGCAGTTTGCCAACCCCTCGTATCTGAAGAGGAATTGAGAAAAATATATAATCAGATGATAATGAATCAATAATTCATTAATAATAACATTATAAACACCGGCCAGGGAAGATTACAATTCTCGGATGGTACAGAATTCACCACTGAAGCTTGCAATTCAGTGTTAATACCCAGTGACTACATAAAATATGTGCGGATTAGATCCATGTTTCCGTATGGTAAATTGGCATATCGCCCTATTGACTTTTTTTGAATTTTGATTAAAATTCTTTTCAGAAACAGGAGGTATTATGAAAAAATATCTTGGTTTTGCATTAGTAGGATTGTTGTTTGTTCTTTCAAACTGCGTGAAGGAACCTGTTGCCTGGTATGAGGATGTGGGCGTTGTTGAAATTGTCACTGATACCCTGGTTGTCACATTCCATGTTCCGGATACTGATACCGGACCGGGTAATCCAGGGTGGAATCCCTGGGGTAGTGGTTCAGCATCTCAGGATTTGTCCATCACCCTGAAAGAAAAGGCAAAGAAAGATGTCGCAGTATCAACCCTTCGCTGGCAGTTCTATGATATAAATGGCAGCCTTGTTGCTAATCGTTCTGAGAGCTATGTTCCACCGCTTGAGATTGATGGCGGTAAAGAATATACATATACAATTTCTATCATTGTTGATGAAGGCATCGCAGATGACCTTGATGATGCGGATGGAGCGAATAATGACTACAATGGTAGAGGAACCATCAAATTCATTGTTGAAGGGTATGATTTGATACGGGGTGAAAACATTAACTGCATTTATTCTTACACACCTATTGAAGTGAGGAAGTAGATCAGCGAAGTGGTGATAATCAAGATAGAGGGGGTAAATCTTTTACCCCCTTTTTAATTATGAAATTTAACGCAGTACTCTTTGATTTAGACGGCACGCTCCTTGATACAATCAAGGATATTGCTGAGTCAATGAATGCAGTTCTGACAAAACTGAAATTCAGAACATTCCCTGTAAACGATTATCGTTATTTTGTCGGCGAAGGAATGGAGATACTATGCAGAAGAGTCATTCCCCGAGATTCTCATTCAAAGGAAATTATTGGCAAGTGTGTTGAAATGATGAAATCTGAGTATCAGAAAAACTGGTTGAATAATACTAAACCCTATCCAGGTATTCCTGAGTTGCTCTTTGAATTAAGTAAAAGAAATATAAAAATGGCAGTGCTATCCAATAAACCTGACGCATTTACAAAAATCTTTGTTCAGAAACTACTGCCTGATATTCGATTTTCCATAGTCTTGGGCGAAACTAAAGATTTGCCGAAAAAACCTGCACCTGATGGTGCGTTGCAAATTGCACAAATTCTTCAGATTCCACCTGAAGATTTTTTATATCTTGGTGATTCCAATATTGATATGAAAACTGCGGTGTCTGCAGGAATGTATCCGGTGGGCGCTTTGTGGGGATTCAGAACTGCTGATGAACTTCTGTCTGCAGGAGCAAAAAGATTGATAAAAAAGCCAGAAGAACTGCTAAAGATAATATAATCCCCTCGCCCTTATCTTGAAAATCCCTAAAATCCCCCTGTATCCCCCTTTGAAAAAAGGGAATTGAAGGGGGATTTATTATTTGTTTTAATCCGCTTAAATCCGTTTGAATCCAGAGTATTAAAATTACAATACTTCAAAATTAGTATTTTCGCGGCTGGGAAGCTGCTCCTACAGAAAATAAATCTAAATTTTGATACCGAGTTTCTTTATCTTCCTGAACAATGTAGAGCGGTCAATGCCTAAAATTTCTGCTGCCTTGCCCATATGTCCATTTGCCTGTTGTAGTGCAGAAAGAATGTAGCTCTTTTCCAGTTCATCTTTTGCGACATCAATATTGTACTGAAGCTTTGAATCTTTCTTTATTTCATCAAGAATCGGTGTAATATCATCTGTGTCAAGTTCGGTTTTGGGGAGCAGGATTGCTAATTTTTCCATAAGATATTTCAACTCACGCACATTACCGGGCCAGTGATACAATTTTAGATATTGATAAGCATTCTTGGTCAGTGTTTTGATTGGGCGATTATTTTCAATGCAGGCATTTTTGAGGAAATACTCGGCAAGCAGTGGAATATCTGTGGTTCTCTCTCGCAAAGGCGGTATATGGATTGTCAAAACATTTAAACGATGATATAAATCTTCACGGAATTGCTTTTCTTTCATAAGTTTTAACAGATTTTGATTCGTTGCGGCAATGATCCTGACATCAACCTTTATCCGTTCTGTTCCACCCAATCTGACGATTTCTTTATCCTCAATAGCACTTAAGACTTTTGCCTGTGTGGGAAGACTCATATCACCGATTTCGTTGAGGAATAGCGTTCCATTATTTGCAAATTCAAATTGTCCGTATTTTCGCCGGTATGCTCCGGTAAAAGCACCTTTTTCATATCCAAATAGTTCGCTTTCTATCAATTCCTTGGGTAGGGCTGCACAATTCACTTTTATAAATGGTTTACCTGCTCTTGGGCTCTTGAGATGGATATTATGAGCCACAAGGTCTTTACCGGTGCCGGTTTCTCCCAGTATTAATACCGTACTATTGGTTGGTGCTGACTTTTCAATTAATGCCAGAACTCTTTTTATCCCTTCAGATTCACCGATTATTTTGTATTCTTTCAGCATTTCAGATTTCAGTGCGGTACTCTGTTTTTTCAATTCAATCTTTTCCAATGCATTTTTTACTGTTATAAGGATTCGATTTATCTCCAAAGGCTTTTCAATAAAATCCTCAGCACCGTTTTTCAATGCCTCAACCGCAGTTGACACAGTTCCAAATGCCGAAATCATAATAACGGGGATATTACGATCAAAGTCTTTTATTTTTTTTAGAAGAGTCAAACCATCTGTATCAGGTAATTTCACATCCAATAAGATGAGGTCAATCTGGTCTTTTTGAATTTTTCTCAAACCATCACTGCTATTTGTAGCAAAATCAGCGATATAGCCTTCGTTTTCAAGGATATCTTTGAGAATCTCACAAATCTTTGTTTCATCATCTATTATCAATATTTTATGTTTTTGTATTTCAGAAACCGCCATTAACCCCTCCCATATTGATCAGCAGGTAAAAGAATAGTTATCGCAGTTCCGACGCTGATCTTGCTTGATATTTCAATCTTACCCCTGTGAACTTCAATAATTTTCTGGCTAATAACTAATCCTAATCCTGTTCCATTCTTCTTTGTTGTATAAAATGGTTTGAAAAGATTTTTGATCTGCTCTTCAGACATACCCTTACCTGTATCTTCAATGCGTATTTCTACATACCTTTTAATTTTTGCCGGGTCAGCGTCAATCTTTTCAACAAGAGCCGTGCGCACATTCAAAATACCCTTTCCTTCCATGGATTCTATTGCATTCTCCATTAAATTGGAAATTACAGTGCTAATTTGATTTTCATCACATTTTATAAGGGGAAGATTAGAGGTTAGAGACTTTTTTATCTTAATTTCATCAGGGAGAGTCTCTTCATGCTTGTTAATTGTTTCGTTTATCAAACTGTTGATATCAACAATAGTGAATTCCGGTTTTTCAATTGAGAGCACGCGCATAAACCGATCCGTAACCTTTCGCAATCTTTCCACTTCTTCTAAGACCGATTTTGCATAATTATCAATAATCTCTGCCTTTTTTCCGAATTTTTCATGACAGATTTGATACATCCGCTGAAGCGTGAGATTGATAGTGGAGAGCGGATTCTTTATCTCATGGGCAAGACGCTGGGCAAGACCAGCCCAGGAAATTACTTCTTTTGCTGCTTCCTCAGCTGTTCGATCCTGAACAATTAGAAGTTTCTCACCACCAACTTTTGTAAAATATATACTAAGTACCTTGTCTCCGTAACAAAATTTAAAAGTTTTATGTTCTTCTGGATTCCTTATCAGTTCAGTCATCCTTTTTGTATTTATAAATTCTGTTAGCGCTTCTCTTTCGCCGCCGAGCATACTTCTCATTAAGTAGTTGGTATATCTTATCTTATTAGCATGGTCCAGAATCATTACCCCTGCAGGTGACTCATCAAGCATTTTGTGAACTCTTTTGACATAAAAATGATATTTGTAGATTGAAAAAATTAGTCCTACGAAAAGCAAGGTAGTGACAATAATTATCAGCGAACTGACGGGGATTCTTTTAGGTATAACAACTTTGTTGATACGATAGATAGTAAAAATGAAGTTTTCAAATGATTGAACCGATGCAATAATATTGTATTGACGCTTATTTCGGGCAAGTAGACAGTAGAATATTCTTCCGTGGGGGGTTTTAAAATTAGATAAAATTCGTAATTTTTCATCAAGGATAATCAGCCCTCCATCCTGACAGGTTAACAGAAGTTCTGTCCTACCATCACCATCAAGGTCGACGACATGTGATACTGTTATCGCGGTATTGAAATTTTTTTCGTGAAGCAGTTCTAAATTGCAATCAAAAATTCTCAGAACACCATCAGAATTTCCGGTAATGATTTCTGTTTTGCCATCACGATCATAATCGCAGACTACCATTCCGAGAAATTGCTTACCGGTTTGCAGGTATTTCTCCACAGTTCCATCTTTTGGATTCAATATCATGATTTGATTTACATAATCAGATTCAGAGGTTCCACTGTTTTCACAGGCGATTAATTTGGGCTCTTGATCTGAATGTATATTGCCTACATGGATTCTAACCTCAAGTACTTCTTCGTTAAATTGTTTTTTCCACAACAGTTTCCCGTCAGGATTTAATGCAATGACCCAGGGATGGAAATCATCAACACCATTTTCAAGTGCTCCGTTACTTGTTTTTAATGTACCGAAGAAAATTTCTTTTCTATTGTCGTTGTCAATGTCCACGCAAGAAATATTTCCACACCAGGGTGGGTTACATCCAACCCAATAATGCCAGAGTTCTTTGTTATTCTTATAATCGTAAACAAGAATACCGCGTGGATAAAGGTCAAAACCAGTATTAACCTTGCAGATAATTTCATTATAACCATCACCATTAATATCTTCAAAAATAGCTTCTCTTATTATACCATCGTATCCGGGAATTGATGGTTTACTGATGTCCTTACCGACAAATAAGCGACCTGTTTTTTTACTAAAGACCGCCCTCAACGAAACTGTATCTTGATTTTTGATGCTTACCAAAAGATCTGTTGAGAGCGTATCATTAAGGCGAAAAAAACCAAGGGCTGTTACCATATTACCCTCAACCGCTGAGAACTGCTTTGACAGAAATCCGTTCTGGTCTTTCACAAAAGCGTAGCATTTGTTGGATTCAATTATTTCGTCAACATCATCACCATCAAAGTCTGATGGTATCAAATAAGTGGTTTCAATTTCATATATTGATCTTAATTGCCAGGGATAATTTTCTGTAGCAAACAAGAGAAAAACTGATGTGAAAGTGATGAAAAATAACCACAAGCAGGATTTTGGTATTATCTTTGCTCTTTCAGCCATAGACTATTTAATATAAAGATTATAATCATTTCTTTTTTTATGTCAATGATGGTGAGGAAGTGAATTCCATGGATTTTTACAATTATTTTGCAGAGTGATCTCTGCCGCTGTAGATTAAGAATCGCTCAGTGTGACTACCTCAGCGCCGTGTTGGGCTAAGAGGTCTCGGCTGTGTTCGTCAGATGTGAAATAGATAACTTGATTTCCTTCATCAACAAATTTTTCTAATAATTTAACGAGCCGGCAACGACGCTCCCAATCCGCAAAGATAAATGCATCGTCAAGGATTAAAAAAGTTCCTTCAGGAAAGAGTTTCTTCAACGCCGATAATCTGAAACAGATCAATAATTGGTCTTTTGCACCACTGGATAATGATTCTATCGGATATTCTTTCCCTTCGGTATCAACAGCGATAAAATTGCGGTTTTCAATTTTGACTTGATTGTATTTCTGGGTTACACAACGATAATATTCACTCAGACTGTCTTCACCGTATATTAGATTTTCAATGAGATTATCAAGTTCATTGCTCATCTGGTTTAAAATTTCTTCTGCCTTTTTGACCGCTTGAAGTTCAAATTCGTAACTCTTCAAGCGATTATCAAGTTCAGCGATTTCCCGCAAAACATTTACTTCTTCACCTATATTATACTGCTTTTTCTTAACTTCTTCAAATACTTTTATCTCACTTTGAATTTCCTCTAATTGTTTTCTCAAATTTTTGCATTGGTTTTCTATTTCCTCTGCCATCGTGATATCAGTTTCCTTTAGAGGTGGCGGAGTTTTTTTCTCATTAATAAGTCTCTGCCATTTTGAATCGTCCTTTTCATCCAGATATTTAGCCAATTCTGCTCCCAGCCCTCTGATTTCATTTGCAATCTCGTTCTTTTCCTCGACCTTCTTTTTTAATTGTGAGATTTCCGCACATCCGCTTTTCTTCCGCAGTTCTTCAATCTCTTTTTCAATCGCCTCAGTTGTAATTGTGGTATTTAGATTATTCAGATGTCCTTTTTTTGTTCCGATAATTGCGTTGATTTCTATTTTTTCATCTTCAAGAGTTTTTATTTTTCTCTCAATATCTTCAAAGTCCTTTACCTCTGGTAATATAAGTTTTGTATCTATCACAAACTGCTCTTTTCTCAATTGTTTTATTCTTATGCGTGATTTCTTGATTCCAACAATGGTTACACTGATAATGCTTAAGAGAAATGTAATGAGGGAAATGAGTATTGAAAAGTTCAAGCGGAAACTCAAAATAAGGAGTATAAATCCGATT
>JBDRWH010000074.1:0-7817 GCA_039802325.1 Caldifarciminota bacterium | reverse complement strand
AATAATGCTTTTTCAAAAATATGTTTTCGTCAAAATCATGCGCATAATGATTAATTTTTTCCACAAAGACATCAAAATTTTTTCTCAATAATTCAAGGCCTGCTGCCTGTTTATGACCACCGAACTTTAACAAAAGGTCAGAACAAAAACTCAATGCCTCGGCAATATCAAATCCACTGACGGAGCGGGCAGAACCCTTGGCAGTTTCCTGTTTTAGGGTAAAGATTATTGCTGGTCTTGCATATTCTTCCACAATCCTTGATGCAACAATTCCAATAACTCCCTCATGCCAGGTTTCCTTTCCCAACGCAATCACACGCCTTTCATGCAATTTATTATCTTCAATTATCTTTATTGCCTCTTTTAGAATTTCATCTTCTATGTGCTGACGTCTTTGATTATCAGCAGATAGTTCCTGGGCAAGGCGGAAAGCCACAACATCATCATCGGTTAGTAGTAATTCAATGCCAGTCTTTGCATTCCGTAATCTTCCGCAGGCATTGATTCGTGGTCCAATGACAAATCCAAGATGATAAGCAGTTAACTCGCCACTCAAGCCCGCCACCTTTATCAATGCCTGAATGCCCGCTTTCTTACTGTTACGCATTTTTCTTAATCCCATCATCACAAGGTAACGATTTTCACCAATCAATGGAACAACATCAACAACACTACCCAGGGCAACAAGGTCAAGGTCGGCAAAGAGTTCATCTTCGTTGAGCCCCAGTTTTCTGTATATTGCCTGAAGAAATTTGAATGCGACACCGACCCCAGCAAGTTCCTTAAACGGGTATTCACATTGTAACAATTTAGGATTGAGCAGGGCATATGCCTCAGGAAGTTCAGGCTTTGGATAATGATGGTCGCAGACAATAACATCCATGTCCTTTGATTTCGCATAACTCAGTTCCTCAAATGCAGTGATTCCACAATCAACCGTAACTATCAGAGAATGTTTCTTTTCAAGTGCATAATCTATTCCTGCCTTTGACACCCCGTACCCCTCAAGGATTCTATCAGGAATATAGTAATCTACATTCAAGCCAAATCTCTTGAAATTTCTGTACAAAAGGGCAATACCCGTAATTCCATCTGCGTCATAATCACCATGAACGAGAATACTCTCCTTATTCTGTATCGCAGTTGTCATTCTATCCACTGCCTTTTCCATATCGGTAATCAAAAACGGATCATACAGGTTGGTAATTGATGGAGCAAAAAACTCTTCTATTTCCTGAGGTGTTTTATAACCACGATTTCTCAGGATCTGTACAATCACCGCCGGAATTTTTTTGCCGCGAACAATTAGGTCCTCGCCGGTCTCACCTTTATGTTTGCTCACCCATTTTGACATACTTATTTTGAACAGGTTCTACTAACCTGGCGGTGGTACACTTGTTACCTTTGGAAATTTTTTGTATAACTTGTAGTAAATTTCAGGATAATCGGTCTTACTGCACAAAAGCAAGGTTGCTATTGGTGTGACTTTCTTTGCCTCATTGCTCATGGCCCTTGCAATATTCTGAATATCCCATTGGGCAGTTGGATCTTCACGCAATCTGGCAATATGATACAATTCCCTCAAGTTCAAATTCATCAAAACTCTCTTTCTATGGGCATTAGTCAAAATGTAGGAACCAACAGCAGATGACAACTCCTTTGAAATTTTCTTATACAACTTCTCTGTTTTTTCAATGACCTTTCGGAATTCTACTTCTCTTCTTATTTCTACAATAGAAGGTGGAATGGTTATACCCAGTTCCGGATCATACTCCTGATTTATCAGAGTCATAATCCGATGGCGTTTCAATTGACCAAAACAACCACCTGATACCACGGCTGAGAATGTGTAATTGACAAGTTCAAACTCCCTCAATACGCTATCATACAATTCCAGATACTGGCATGCCTTTTTGAATAATTTTATCTTTTCATCCCTGGTCATTCTTCGTATCGCGTTAAGACAATTCTCAAAACCAGCTCTCCTGGTATGATAAAGAAGCCCTGCAAGAATTTTATCATCCCCATCCCTTGTATAATCTTCAATTACAACTTCACCATGTGAATTTGTGTCTTTCATATTGATTTTTCTGCAGTATTTCTCTAATTCAGAATATGTTTTTTCATCATAGTCATTTGCCTTGTAAAAGAGAATAATGGACGGTGCGATCACTTTTATCTGTCCATACAATTTCTGTCCAAGACTTCTGACTTCAGCAAGTGGGTGGCTGGCAAACCTGCGAATCATCAACTCAAGGTTACGGGCATTTATCGTGGCACCAAGTTGAGTCTCGGTTGCGAGGGCAAGAATGTAACGAGCATCTTCCTTTGCTGAATTTTCAATGAGCCTGAGCGACTTCTTATCTTTTACCTCAGAACATTTTCTAATCTTATACGATTTCAACTCCTTAAATAGTTTTTTATATAGACCATTTTGCATTTCAACAACTTCACAGTATTCCTTCAAAAATCTTGTTCCTTTGATTTCTTCAGGGATTACAAAATCACCTCTTAAGGTGACATACCGCTGGGATTTTTCCGTATAAGAACAAAGCCTGAATCTTTCAAGTTCTTCCACAGCACGGCGAGAGATACCGGTGATATCAAAATTAAATACTGCATGTTCAGCAATTGAATGATGGCTCATTTCAAAAATGATTCTTCTATTAGAATGTCTCGCCTTTTCAATCTCTTTTAATGCCTCTTTTCTCAAAGCACCAACTGATTTTGCACTACGGCTTATGCGTGCGTACGCTGCGGAAATGGTTTCCGGTGTAAAAATAAAATCCTTTCGGTTTTTAGAGAGTTCATTTATTATGTTGGCATCAAGATTAAAGCCTGCAATAGTAATTCTCATTATATTAACAATCTTCTTTTTATGTCTTCAGCAACAAACTTCAAGGAAGGATACATTTCAAGAGCAGTATTACGGTAAGTTTCCAAGTCTTTACCAACTGGGTCAGATACTTCATTATATTTTGTGCGTCTTTTATACTCTTTTAACAGAAAAGTCTTTATTGTTGCATCTGGAACTAAATCCAGAACAGTTTCATAATGTTTGTATTCCATTACAAGCACCAAGTCTGCCTCATCAATCATTTCTTTTGTAAGATATCGTGTTCTGTGATTAGAGATATCGCCACCAAATTCTTTCACTACCTGCCGCGCATTCTCGCTTGCCGGCAATCCGTCCATTGCCGCAGTTCCTCCTGACTTCACCTGGACGTAGTTTTGATCAACCATTGTCTTGATAATGCCTTCAGCCATCGGACTGCGGCAGGAATTGCCCGAGCAAACAAACAAAAGATTGAATTTCAAAGAAGGATCAAGTTTTATCCTTCTACCATAAATTTTTTCAATCTGCAAAATTGGAATCGCACCCTTTCTACTCACGACAGGAATAGGAACGGTCAGATCAAGAACCGTTGAGGGCTTTCCATACAAAGGTCCTGCATCAACTATCGCCTCAATTTCAGGAAACCTATCTGCAATTTCCTGTGGTTCATGGAACTCGGGGTCTCCAGAAATATTAGCGCTTGTAACTGCAATAGGTTTTTTATGGTAATCAAGAAAATTTATGACAAAATTGAAATCAGGAATTCTGAAACCAATATTATCACCATCGGCAGCCAATCTTGCTTCTGGATTCTTTTTCAAAATCACGGTCAATGGGCCAGGTATGAAATAGTCAACTATTTTCCTTTTTGATAATATTACATAATTCTCAAGCAAACTGCGACTTATGAAGAAAGTAAAAGGTTTCTTGTCTCTTCTTTTCAGACCTGCAAGTTGCTTTATTGCATCGGGGCTTGTACCATCAACTGCAATACCATAAATTGTATCGGTTGGCAAACATACTATCCCCTTTCTGTTTATAATTTCTCCGATTTTTCTATACAACTCTATGTCATCTGAAATTTTTATTATCATAGACAAATTTTATCGCACTTTCCTTCTTCGTTTCATCTTCTTCATTCCACTCGAACCAATATCCTTGCGATAAAACATTCCATTGAAATGTATCTTTTTTATTTCTTCATATGCCCTTTGTTTTGCAAGTCTCAGATTATCTGCTGCGGAAACAATATTCAATACCCTGCCACCTGCGGTAACAAGTTTCCCATCTTCTATCTTGGTCCCCGCATGAAAAAGCAAACTGCTCGACTCAAGCTGTTCTTTAATATGTATCTCTTCTCCAATCTTGTAATCATACGGGTAACCAGCAGATACCAGAACCACACAAATTGACCAGAGATTTTTGATCTTAATTTGCATATCCTGAAGATTGTTTTCCACGACTGCAATAAACAAATCAACAATGTCATTTTCAATCAAGGGCATCATTGCCTGGGTCTCAGGATCACCAAAACGACAATTAAATTCAAGCACCTTAGGTCCTGAAGCAGTTATGATTAAACCTGCGTATAGAACACCTTTGTATGGAACACCCAGATCATGGAGACAAAGGATTGTTGGTTGAATTATCACCTGCTGGATGATATTAGTAACCCGTTTGTTTGTTGGATATGGTGAATAAGCACCCATACCACCAGTATTGGGACCGCGATTTCTATCATAAAGCCGTTTGTGGTCCTGTGCTGAAGGAAGAAAAAGTATTCTCAAACCATCGGTGAGCGCAAATACTGAACACTCCTGCCCGCTTAAGAACTCTTCCACCACAATTTTTTTACCTGCTTCACCAAGTTTGTGTTGAACAAGGATTTCATCTACGACCTTTTCATATTCATTTTTATTGTTGACGATAATAACACCTTTACCACTTGCCAGACCAGCGGCTTTCACCACTACCGGAAAAGTATTGATTGTTTTCAGATATTTCAATGCCTGTGAGGCATTATCATAAATCTGGAATTTTGGCGAAGGAATTCCATATTGTGCCATAAACTCCCGGGCAAATGACTTGTCAGATTCAATCCTGCTGGCACCTCTTGTTGGTCCAAATATCCTTAAACCGTTCTTATTGAACTCATCAACAATACCTAAGGCAAGCGGCAACTCAGGTCCCACGACAGTAAGATCAATGTTTTTTTCTTTGGCAAACCTAACAAGTCCGTTTATGTCAGTGGGTAAGATATTAACGCAGGTAGCAATCTTTGCAATTCCAGGATTGCCTGGTGCTGCATATAGATTTTTTACCTTCTTTGATTTATGAATCTTCCAGGCAAGGGCGTGTTCTCTACCCCCACCACCAACAAGTAATATATTCATTTCTTATCTCCTTTGTGCAGCAATAATTCTAAACTTTGAAAATTTCAATTCTTGCGTTTAATAAACTGAACAATTTTTCTAAATCGTGTCGGCGATTTTTCAATAATACTTCCCAAGACAATAAAATCCGCTCCTGCTTTCAAGATTTTTCTTGCATTATTTTCGGTTCTTATGCCACCACCAACAATCAGCGGAATAGAAATCTGTTTTCTTACTTCTTTGATCAATGATTCTGGAACAGGATCTCTGGCACCACTACCAGCTTCAAGATAGATTGCCTTCATTCCTAAATACTCACCAGCCATCGCATGGGCAACTGCAATTTCAGGTTTATTTCGGGGAATTGGCCGAGTATTGGAAATATACTCTACCGCAGTATAGTTGTTGGAAGAAATGAGTATATAGCCAACAGGAATTACTTCCAAACCATATGATTTTATCAGAAAAACAGATTTCACATGCTCACCAATCAATAGTTCAGGATTGCGTCCGCTCAATAGTGACAGGAAAAATATCCCATCTGCATATTTTGACACCTGATGAGAACCTCCTGGGAATAGTATTACCGGACATCTTGCATTCTCTTTGACCCGAGAGACAAAACCATCAAAATTTTCGCTTTTTAATAAAGAAGAGCCAACAAGTATTGCGTCTACACCACAATCTGAGATAAAACTTGTAATTACGGGAACCCTGCGGTCAGGAATGCGGTCAGGATCAAAAAGGGCAATCACCCCGGGCTTGGCATCATTCAGTTGTTGCCAGATAGTTTTTCTTGCCATCGCATAGATTATAATGGAGTTTTTCAAAAAATCAAGCCTTGTGTTTTGCCTATTGACAAAGTTATTTTTTTGAATATAATGAACAATATGATTCAGGAGGTCGGATAACGCCCATTAAGATGTTGGATGACGAGAAAAACCGAATTAATTATTAACCTTCTTGGTGATTCAATAATTCTATTCTTTGCTTTTTCTATTAGCTGGCGAGCTTCTGCCATAAACCAGTCAGCAACAAGCCAGCATGCAATTATTGCCAATCTTGGTATGCTGGTATTCTGGTTGTTCATTTTCCAATCATTTGACCTGTACAAAACCCGCTCACAAATTCAAATTATGAATGGACTGTTTTCACTGTTTAAGGGGATACTACTGGGAATGGTGATTCTCCTTTCTTTTGCTTATCTTATGAACATAGACTTTTTCAAGGCAAAGGGATTTCTGCCTTCTTATTGTATCTTATGTTCCTCATTGCTGATCTGGCGATTTATGTTCTGGGGTATTGTTGGTGAATATGCAAAAAAATCCCCGCGTCGGGTCATTGTCTTCAAAAACGGTGAGAATACGCCTGCATATGAAGGATTTTCTGCCGTAAAAGAAATAAGATTTTCGGAAATGAGTCCTGATCTGCCCAGGAGAATCTTCAAAGAAAACAAGATTGACGGAATCATTATTGATAGTAATGGACAGGCACAGACGAATGTTCTAAATCTGATTTCCCAATTTACCGAAGGCAAATACGGAATATTTGTTTCACCCAAACTATACCCCCTGGTTTATCAGCATTTTCTAATTAAAAAGGTTCCGGATTCAAATCTTTTACAGATAATATTTCACCCTCTTTCAGCCTGGGATCGCTTTCTGAAAAGAGTTACCGATATTTTTATTTCACTGACCGCTTTATTAGTCTTATTCCCGTTGATGGGAGCGATTGCCATATTAATAAAGATTGATACGCCCGGACCAATTTTTTACACCCAAAAAAGGGTCGGCTTCCGTGGAAAAAAATTTTTGTTGATTAAATTCCGCTCAATGATTCAGGATGCAGAAAAACATACCGGGCCCATCTGGGCAAAAAAGAATGACAGAAGAATTACCCGAATGGGAAGAATTATGAGGCCCTTCCGTCTTGACGAACTTCCCCAACTCTTTAATGTCCTGATCGGCGATATGAGTTTTATTGGACCCAGGCCTGAAAGACCTCATTTTGTGTCAAGATTTGTCAATCAAATACCACTATATCCATTGCGGCAAACAGTTCATCCCGGTATTACCGGATTAGCCCAGGTCAAGTATTCCTATGACCAGACTATTGAGGATGTAAAAAGAAAACTTGATTATGACCTTGAGTACATAAACAATATTTCCATAAGGTTGGATCTGAAAATTTTCATGAAAACTGCATTAACAGTTCTCAAACGACAGGGCGCTCATTAATTGATAATTGTACTGTTTATATTGACTCAAAATTTACCAATTACCTGGTCTCAAAGTTACTGCACTTATGATGAAGCACATAGTATAGTCGGTGGGGAATACACTCTTGGCTTTGGTATTGATAATTACTGTATTTACAGTGGAACACATGATACGATTGCCTACGATGAACGAAGATTTGATATCTGGGCAAGAACAGGTCTTGGGAAAAAATTTGAATTTGAATTGAAATACTCATACCCCACTGCTGGTGTTATTTCAATCAAATATCAATTATTGGACAAAATAATTGCCAGCGCATTTAAAGTCGGTTTTGGATATATGAAAGGAACAAGAATCGGCTATATCACAGATTATGTCTATGATTTTTAT
>JBDRWH010000073.1:0-7942 GCA_039802325.1 Caldifarciminota bacterium | reverse complement strand
GTAGAGAAGGTAGTACTTTTGGAATGATAGAAATTGGTTGAGGGAGTGGGTTTGGAATTGCGAATTTAGAATTTGGTTTGTATGAATCAAACCGAACTTCTAATTTCCTGTATCCACACTTGCTTCTTACCAGGTAACTTGATTCATGTTGCTTCATTTCTTCTCCCAACCCCCTTTTGGAGCCCGGGGGATGACCACCCCATCCCCCGGGATGAAATATGGATCATTTTTCTAAAATCAGTCAAATTCTAATACACCTTGATGTAATCACCTGCTGTCTTTCAACTATTGACAGTAAAAATAATATATTTATAATAATTAATATGGGGAGGTAAAAATGGGAGTTTTTTTATGGTTTTTTCTTTCATCAGCGATAATAAGCAAAGAATTACAAATTCAGATTGAAAATCTAAATGACAATGATTATTTGACAGCAATCATAGTGATGAATGCTGAATATCCTTATGCAGAGGTAGAAAATCTTCAGATAAAACAAAAGGCGGAGATTTTTAGAGAGATTGCACATAGCAGTCAAAAAGAACTGATTGATTATTTAAGCGCTTTTCCTGAAGAAATAAGAGAGATAAAACAATTCTGGGTCTTTAACGGACTTCATATCACCGCAACAAAAAGAATTATCAAAACGCTATTCAAAAGAAATGATATCAAATATATTCTGCATAATGGAATCGCAAATCTACCACCCTACGAAATATCAGACGATTTTAGAGATACAGGATGGAATATCAGAAAGGTGCGGGCAGATTCATGCTGGAATGCAGGTTATACTGGCGATAATGTGTTGATAGGGATTCTTGATACCGGTTGTGATTTTACACATCCTGCCTTGAGTGGAAAATGGAGCGGATTCTGGAAAGATTGTGTGAATGGTCAAACTCAACCCTATGATGACAACGGACACGGTATATTTGCCGCAGGTATCATCTGCGGTGGAGATGGATTTGGACCTTTTGTTTATGACATTGGTGTTGCACCGGGTGCGAGGCTTGTTGTAGCCAAGATATTTGACCAGTACGGTTCTGCTCAATATGCGTGGATTGATGCAGGTATGGAGTGGCTTGCAGATTTGAAAGTAGATTCTGGAGTTGATATAAGAGCTGTTTCAAATTCGTGGGGTGGGAGTACTTATGATTTACACTTCTGGGATATGTGTCTGACCTGGAAATCAATCGGGATTTTAGGAATGTGGTCAATTGGCTCAAGTGGACCAGGACAGGGAACATGCGCGGCACCTGGAAACTATCCACTTGTCTTGGGCTGTGGTGCAACTGATTCACTTGATTACATTGCTTCATTCTCATCCCGTGGTCCAGCACCAGATACACCACCATGGAATGATACAATCTACTGGTTCAGAAGAGACTGGAATCTGACCAAACCTGATATCGTTGCCCCGGGTGTTCAAATAAGGTCAAGTTATAATAATGGCGGTTATGCAGTAATGAACGGAACTTCCTGGACCAATCCCCATGCTGCAGGTGGTGTTGCAATATTATGCCAGGCAAATCCAAATCTCACTGTAACCCAACTATATAATCTATTTCTTGAGAATGCTGATTCAATATATTACGGAGGCTATCCAAACAACACCTATGGCTGGGGTAGATTGAACCTGTGGCTCACACTGCAATCTGCACTCAAAATAGACGAAAATAAACAGCGTACTCTTTCTAATAATGTAATAATCATACCCAATCCAACCCAGGGGCAGTTGAAATTTGTTCGTCTATCTGATAATTGCTTCATTACTGTGTACGATGCAACTGGTAGAAAGGTTTATGATTGCACAATTGAAACCAAATCAGGCTTTCTTAATCTACCTGAATCAATAAAAAACGGTGTTTATTTTATTGAAATAATAACACGCACAGGAGTTATTATCAGAAAAGTTGCACTGATTAGGTGAATTAACAAAAACTATATTTTAACAGGTTCTAAAAAACTCTGGAATTCAACCAGTCTACCCTCAGGGTCTTTGATAAAAAAGTGGTAGATTTTGTATTTTTCATTTACCATTGGCTCAGCCAAAGCCTCAAGCCGGAATTTCTTATACATTTCATATACCTGGTCTGTATTCTCATAACAAAATGTGATTATTCCCTGATTATCAATCTCTTCACGCTGACAGAAACCGAGCAACAGATTTCCGTGCTTTAGTATTGAACAGTCTGCCTGTTCAAGCCAGATTTGCATACCAATCATTTTTGTATAAAATTCTCTTATTTTGACTAAATCCTTTGTTTTGAAAAAAATAATTCCTGACATATGATATTATATCCAGAATTTCACAAAAATCAAGCACATCTCCATACTACTGGGAACGTAGAAACAATCTTATCTCTTCATTTTCTGGATTTGTTTCCAGCACCTTTTGAAATGCCTGCACCATTTTCTCTCGGTCTCCCCTGTTTTGATAAATCAGACCTTCAATAAAATATCGTTGACCAATCAGGTACCTTTTCAATTTTTCTAAATTCTCAATGCCGTCTATGATTATATTTATATCTATTCTGTGCTCAAGCAATGCATTTATGTTCATTTCCCAGTTTTCTCTTCTCAAGCTCAATGGTGTGAAAAATTCAAGGAAAGGCTGGTTATCAGTATTAAACTTTGCCCTTGAACTAACATTCCTTATTCCTTCCCCATCCAGTAGCAGAGAAACTGCAAGCAGATAAGGGTCTTTGAGCATTTCATCTCTTATGCTTCTGAGTGATTCAAAATCTATGTTTTGTGGTTTTGTGGTTCCAACAAGTATGCCATGTGAATATCCAAGCCAGATTGAGGTGTATGGAAAAACACCAGCAAAGGTTTTTATCAATGTCTTGAACTCATCCGGACTCAATTTGTGAAATGGTAAATACTGACACACAACCCCGTCTTCTGATAAGTGCTCTCTACATAACAAAAAATATTCCCTTGTATAGAGACTACCACTACCCAAAATTGGATGTGTAGGGTCGCAGGAGATGATATCATATTTTTTATTGCTCAATAATAAGAAATTCCTACCATCATTCGGAACAAAATTGATCAACGGATTATTGAAAACATATTTATTAAAATTTGTAAAATATTTTGACGCCTCACGCAAACCAGGGCATATCTCAACACAATCAATCTGATTAACACTATATTGCGCGATTGTTGATGTTGTTACACCCACCCCAAAACCAATGACAAGCACTTCCTTTGCGCCAGGGTGAATGATAAAAGGCAGGGTTCCAAGCATTCTTACAACCTTGAGAGCATCATAGGTCGTGCCAATCACTGCACTGTTATTCACATAGCAGGATCTAATACCATTAACACGTTCTTCACTTACAATCAATGTTCCATCCCTTGTTTCTTTGTAATAAAGAACACGGTCCTGCCTGTTAGGTGTTTGATATAACGATGGTGGGAGGATAAATCTGTTCTGAAACGCCAAAACTGAAACAAATATCGTCAGGCAAATGATTATGACATTGAATATTGTCTTACTCAATTTGATTGTAAAAACGAAACCGATAAGCAGATTGATGTATGCGACAATGACCAATCCCCGAATAACTCCAAGATAATGTAGAATAAAAAATCCAGCAACTATAGAACCTATTGCACTACCTATGGTATTGACAAAATAGACCTTACCAATCTTGTTCCCAAGCGTTCTAATTTCCTTAATGTATATTGAACATATCAAAGGAAAAGTTATTCCCATGAATATTGTCGGGACTAAGACAACAACAACTGAAAGCAAGAAAGCGGGTAAAAACATTCTCAAAACAGGAACCTTAAGCAAACCTTCAAATGCAAACAACAAGGCAGGCAACCTGTTCATAAACAGGCACCCAATCACAATATATAACCCGGTAAGAATTTGAATCAGCGCAAATATCGCATTCAAATTATGTCGGGTTGAAATTTTTGTGAAGATTAGGCTGCCGATAAATATACCGGTTAAAAAGATAACAAGTATTACACTGAATGTATATGTTGAATTGGTCAGGAATATTGACAGAGCCCGAATCCATAAGATTTCGCAGACAAGGCTGGCAAACCCAGTCAAACCTGCAATCAACGGAAGAAATTTTGCGAACCCAACAGTACTTGATTCCCGTAAGATCAAATCCTTCTTTTCCTTTTTAGAAACCTGCTGTGGCAATACTTTTTGCAGGAGTATAAAAACACCAATGACCAGATTAATGAAAATTGCAGTTGCTTGTGTGGTTGCAAGACCGAAATTCCTGATGAAAAGGAATCCGGTCAAAAGTGCACCAAGAACACCACCTATTGTGTTAAAACCATATAACAGACCAATACTTTTTTCTATTTCATCGTCTCGCTGTATATAGAGCCTGTTCATTACAGGAAATGTGCCACCCATTAAGAAGGTTGGAATGAATAGAGAGAAAAGTGCAATCAAAAAAATAAGAAATAGAGAACCCGATTGATTCAAATGAAATGAGTTTGTAATGCCTTTATACAAGCGGGGTAATTGAGGCAGATATATGAGCAACAAGGATGAAAAAATTCCTGTTCCTATTTCTAAAAAAGCAAATAGCCTCCCGGGATTTTTTGTTTTGTCAGCATAAGAACCAAGCCACAATCCACCAATGCCAAGTCCCAGCATAAATGCACTGATAACGACTGTGTTTGCAATTGCAGTTGAGCCGAAGGCGAGCATAAGCAACCTCGCCCATATCACTTCATAAACCAAAGCAGAAAAACCAGAGAAGAAAAAAAGTATTAAATAAACCAGCATGCAAAAAGAGTATAACTACCCCAAAAATGAAGTCAAGTATGCTATCAAACCACTGCTTCCATATTACCCGCCATTATCTGATATAAAGCCATATCCACAATTGCACAATTGTGCATATGTAAATATCATCATATAGTGGTAATAGCATAAACATGACAAATAAGTTAGCGCAGGGAATTGATTATAATCTTTTTTGTACGACAGGAAGAAATGCAAGTAAACTTTGACAATCTTGAGTAGATATATATAATTACATATGCAGAAAATGAGTTTCAAACTGTGGTCTATTGTATTACTATTAGTCTTTGCACTTGTATTTTTTCTTTCCCTGCGCAAAATCTATGATGTTGATATCGGTTTTCATCTCCGCGGTGGTGAGTGGATGCTTGAGAACAGATCATTCCACCGTTATGATGTCTTTACCTATACTGCCCGAAACAATGAATACATTGCAATGTACTGGTTGTATCAGATTATGCTCTTCCTTGTTTTCAGACTATCTGGCGATGGTGGAATATCAATCTGGAATAGTATTTTGATATTATTGCTTTTCTTTTTCATATATCTTCGTCTTCGCAAATCTACAATCCCTCTGTGGTTGATATGTTTCTTGATTCTCTCAAGTATCTTTCCGTTTGAAATAAGATTTGGAGTCAGACCTGAAATCTTTACATATATCTTTATGGTCTTAATGCTCTTAATTCTTGATTTATATCTTTTTCACAAAAAAAATCGTCTCTTTTTTCTTCCTTTTATACAACTACTCTGGGTAAATTTGCACGGCTTATTCATCCTGGGATGGGTTATTATGATTTGTTATCTCATCGGTATCTTTTTTTCGGAAAGAAAGCGATTTAAGGAATTGCTGAAATGGACCACCATATCTTTATTTGCATCACTCATAAATCCGTATCACATTAAAGGCATCTTATTTCCATTCTATCTATTTACCAGACTCCAGGACTCCAGTGTATTCAAGGATGCAATTACTGAATTTGCCTCGCCTTTCTCGTTAAGGGGATTTTTACTAACTTCACATTCAGCGCTCTATCTTTATTTTATTTTTTTGGGCATAACACTGATTCTAATCATAATTACAAGGTATCAGAGAAAGATACACGAATATCTTCTCTTCATTGCATTTGGATACCTTTCCTGCACAGCAGTGAGGAATATTCCGTTGTTTTTAATCATTGCCTTACAGATTATCGGACTTTCTATTAGAGATGTTCTTCCCGAGATAAAAAAGAGACTATTCATTAAACAATCCGCAGAGAATGTTGTTGCGATATCTGTCGGTATTTTTTCTCTGCTATTTTCTTTGCGTGTAATAAACAATGGTTATTATTCAGAAAGAGGTGGAGGCATTTTCGGAGTTGGTTTTGACAGAGATATTCAACCGACAAAGGCAGGTGAATTTCTCAAGAAGAATGGATTGAAGGGGAGAATCCTCAATGATTTGAACCGTGGTAGCTGGCTGATATGGTCAGTGCGCGAACCAGTTTATATTGACGGCAGGCTTGAGGTTATGAAAGAAGCGCTGTTCAGCGAATTCCACAATAGCCACGAACCTGGTGGGTTAATAAGACTCGTAAACAAGTACAATCCTTCTCTAATAATATTTGACTATTCTTACCCTGAGGCACTCTACTGGGACATTGATTTAGAGGGTTCGCCTGGTTGGCGTATAATATACTGGGATGAGACATCGGTAATGTATGCAAAGATTGATTATGCGACTGAATTTAGAACCATCTCTTTTATATCAACTATCCAGCAGATGGGGATTGATACAAGTCTGAGTGAAAAAGAAAGATGGGATATACTGCGTACGCCAACAAAGTCTAATCTCAGCCTTTTCTTTGAGGGATTATACAAAAGGCAGGACTATCCTGTATGCCTTACCAGAATGGCATTCTACTCTTCAGTAAAATTGGATTTTAAGGCCGCTGAGATCTTATATCTGAATGCACTAAAGAGAGCAGATTATCATCGTGCAGAAATATATTTCAGGCTTGGGTTGATATATCATTTTATGCAGGACTTTGTTAAGGCAGAATACTGTTATCAAAGGGTATTGAAAGAAAAGCCCGAGCAAAAGAAAGCAAAAGAATTGTTGAACCGATTGAGGCAAGGATTACCACCCGTGAACTGATTGAGCAAAGGGGTGAGAAATCACCTAAACAACCTCACTGATTATCCCCCCACCCAAAACCATATCATCCTGATAAAATACTACAGATTGCCCGGGTGTGATTGCCCATTGCGGCCTTTCAAAACATACCCTCACCCTACCATTTTCAGGATAGAGTGTTGCAGGGCTCAATTGTGCAACATACCTTGTCTTTGCCAACACATTTATAGGTTTTTTGAAATCAAACGGAATAACAAAATTCAAATCTGTAGCAATCAAATTCCGTTTGTAAACATCCTGCTTCTTTCCTACATATATGGCACTATTAACTGGATCAATTTTCATGATATAATAAGGTGTTTTGTCACTGATTCCAATCCCTTTACGCTGTCCCAGGGTGTAGTGAAAGATTCCCTTGTGTTCACCTATTTTCTTTCCGTTTTTATCATAGATCGGACCCTTTTTTTCACCAATAAGATTTTTCAAGTAAGCAGTGTATTCCATGTCTGGCAAAAAACAGACATCCTGACTCTTTTTCCTGTGGGCAGTGGGAAGGTCATATTCTTTTGCAAGACTTCTGACTTCTTCTTTTGTATAGCCGCCCAGAGGCAGAACCATTCGCGATAATTGAGATTGACTTAATCTATAGAGAAAATAGGATTGTTCATTTTTATCTTTACCCCTTTTTAAAACATAACATTCGCCTTCCCTTTCAACCTTTGCATAGTGTCCGGTTGCAATCATATCAAAACCCATTTCCATTGCCTTATCAAGAAAAATACCAAATTTGACGAGTTTGTTACATAATACACAGGGATTTGGTGTTCTGCCTGCCCCATATTCTTTAACGAAATTTTCAATTATTGTCTTCTGATAATATTCAGTGAAGTCAAATAAATGAAATTCAATTTTTAGTACCGAGCATGCCCCTCGTGCATATTCTATGTCATCGTTCTCCACACCCCTGAACAACATTGTCGCACCTGAAACATCATAACCCTGATTTTTCAAAATACTTGCAGTCGTGGATGAATCCACTCCAC
>JBDRWH010000072.1:0-8014 GCA_039802325.1 Caldifarciminota bacterium | reverse complement strand
TGTGACCTCTATTATGCGGATTTGCAGGGAAACTGGAATTTTGACAATGATGGTAGTTACGGTGAGATTGAGGACAGCATTGACCTTTATCCTGATCTGTTCGTTGGCAGGGCACCTGTGAATACGATTGCAGAGGCACAAAAATTTGTAGAAAAAGTGCTGATATATGAAAAGAATCCACCCCCTGGCTATGTAGACAATGGACTGTTTGCAGCAGAAATCTTATGGACAGATCCATACACGGACCAGGGTGTTCACAAAAACAAGATTGGTGATGAATCATTCCCTGAATATTTTGAATTGACAAAATTGTATCAAAGTCTGGGCAATGAAACAAAGGAATCGGTAATGCAGGCAATAAGACAGGGACAGAATTTAATCAACCACGATGGACACGGCTGGATTGACCTGATATCAGTCGGCGGCTGGCCAAACAGGATATATTCTGCAGATTTTGATACGATAACCAATGGACCGAGATATGGCATATTGTATTCAATTGGTTGCTGGACAAGTGCGTTTGACTATGCTTCGGTCTCAGAGGCATTTGTAAACAGTCCGAATGGTGGTGGTGTTGCCTATATCGGAAATTCAAGTTATGGATGGGGCTCACCTGGTAATCCTGGATTTGGTTATTCTGACCGATTTGATAGTAGATTCTTTTACTCATTATTTCTGGAAGACAATTTTCATCTTGGTGAGGCATTGGCATTAACAAAGGCACACTTTGTTCCTTATTCAAGAGAAGAAAATGTATATCGCTGGCATCAGTATCAGATAAACTTACTTGGTGACCCGGAAATGCCGGTCTGGACAAGAACTCCTGATACACTCGTTGTATCCTATCCACAATCAGTACCTCTTGGTAATGCAACAATCTTGATCACAGTCAAGGATAAGCAAACCCAATCACCCGTAAGAAATGCGCTTGTATGCTTAATGAAAGGAACCGAATCTTATGCTTCAGGCTATACCGGACCTAACGGATCAGTTTTTTTGGACATCACTCCTGCGACAACCGGCAATTTTGACCTTACAGTAACTGCGCACAATTACTTACCTCAGGAAAAGATAATTCCTGTTCTAAGTGGTTCGTATGTAAATTACCTTGGCTGGACAATAAATGACATTGCAGGTAATAATGACAATATCGCAAATCCCAATGAGAATATCTCGCTGCCAACCAAAATAAAGAATTGTGGCACTGTACCGGCAAATAACATTCAGTTAAAATTACGTTCATCTGAGCCACTCGTTACAATTCTTGATAGCACTGCATCAGTAAGTTCCTTGAATCCAGGAGATTCAATCATTATCAATGATGCATTCAATATTCTCATTGGTAATGCTACAAATGGTAAAGGGATAAATTTTGACCTGACAATAACCGACAATACCCAGACCTTGAACTTCGCTCCGATCATCCTTGTGGGCACACCAATGCTCAGCATAAAGGAAACAATACTTTCAACACCTCCTTCCTTACCTGGCCAAACCGAATCACTTTATGTAGTAGTTAGAAACACAGGATTTGGTTTCGGTCATTCAGCCTGGGCAGAATTGATATCATTTGATCCATATATCTCAGTTGTTGTTGATAGTGTGTGGTTCGGAGAAATTTATCCTGAATCCATAATGGCTACCCCACAACCGCTTGTAGTGTCAATAAGTTCTGGTTGTCCTTCTTCATATCTTGCGAGATTACCCCTAACAATCAATGCTGATATTCCATTTTATGATACAATTCAACTGCTCATTGGTGAAACCGGGTTCAGCGATGATATTGAAACAGGAGGTGGTCTATGGACAAGCGGAGGCACAAATAATCTCTGGCATATTTCAACAAGACGCTCATTCTCACCAACCCATTCATGGTATTGTGGCAACGAATCAGGTGGTCAATATGTAAATAATATGAACTGCTACATTCAGACCATACCATTTATGGTCCATGAAAATTCTCTATTGAGATTTTATCGGTGGTTCAGCGTGCCAATCTACGGTACAGACGGAATCTATGTGATTGTTATGCATAATAATGTTGCTGATACCCTTGATTTTATCGGCACTGGTGGTGCACTTGAGCAAAGGCCGATCCAGAGCAACTGGTTTGAAGAAAAATATCTGTTAAGTGATTATTCTCCTGGTGATACAATACAACTCAGAATTGCCTTTATCAGTGATAATGATGGACATACCGGTGAGGGATTCTATATTGACAATGTAAATGTAGAATATGTAACGAACATAGATGAAAATATACAAGACGCAGCCCAGAATCCAGAATTAGCAGTCTATCCCAATCCCTTCACAAATCAGCTTGCGATCAAATTCCAAATCCCAAATTCCAAAATCCAAACAAATCCCAAATTCCAAAATCCAAACAAATCCGCAATCCGCAATCCGAAATCCGAAATCTCATTAATGATTTATGATGTTTCGGGTCGGGTCGTTAAATCTTTTAATCCAGTATCTGGTATCCTGAATCATGAATCATGTATTCTCTGGTCTGGAGATGACGATGCTGGTCGTAAATTACCGGCAGGTGTTTACTTTGTGGAACTGCGCATAAATGATTATAAAAAGGCTGAGAAGGTTATACTACTGAGATAAAAAAACCAAATAGCGATCCACTGTTTTATATTATCACTTAAATTTGAAATTCTCTTCAATAAATTTTGTGGAGATATCCCCGGCAACAAATTTTTCGTGATTCAAAACCTCAAGATGAAATGGTATGGTTGTAGTAATACCTTCAATTACAATTTCTTCAAGTGCCCGCTTCATTCGGGCAATCGCTTCTGCCCTTGAATTTCCGTGGCAGATAAGCTTGCCAATCAAGGAATCATACTGGGATGGAATTGTATACCCGGCAAAAATATGGGTATCAAAACGAACACCAATCCCCTGTGGTATATGAAAAAAGGAGACCTTGCCCGGTGAAGGCGCAAAATTTCTCTGTGGGTCTTCGGCATTTATTCTGCATTCAATTGCACTACCTCTTAACTTGATATCATTCTGGGTAAACCCGAGTTTTTCTCCCAGGGCAACCTTAATCTGTTCCTTCAGAATATCAATGCCCGTGACCATTTCCGTAACCGGATGTTCAACCTGAATCCTTGTATTCATTTCCATAAAGTAGAAGTTCCTATGCTCATCCATAAGAAATTCAATTGTTCCGGCTGATTGATAACCAATGCCGGTTGCCGCCTTTACCGCGGTCTTTATCAGTTTTTTTCGCAAATCATCATCCACCACAACTGAAGGCGACTCTTCTATCAATTTTTGATGCCTTCTTTGAATTGAACACTCTCTCTCACCTAATGCTACAACATTCCCTTCAGTATCACCGATGATCTGCACTTCAATATGCCTTGGTTTCTCAATGTATTTCTCAATGTATAAACGGGGATCACCAAATGCCGCCTTCGCTTCTGCCTGGGCAATCCTGAATCCTGCCTCCATCTCATCCTCATCACGCACAATTCTCATACCCTTACCACCACCGCCAGCAGCTGCTTTCAAGATTACCGGATAGCCAATTCTTTCTGCAATCTGTTTTGCATCCTGAATATTCTCAATCTGGCCCTCACTACCAGGAATACCCAAAGCACCAAATTTTGCAAATGTCTCTTTTGCCTTTATTTTGTCACCCATTGCCCTGATATGCTCTGGTTTGGGTCCAATAAATACAATCCCACAGGATTCACAAATCTCTGCAAATTCCGCATTTTCCGCGAGAAATCCATAGCCCGGATGGATTGCCCTTGCTCCGGTTATCTCGGTGGCACTGATTATTCTCGTGATATTCAGGTAACTTTCTCGTGCTGGTGCAGGTCCAATACAGACCGATTCATCAGCCAGACGCGTATGCAATGCATCCGCATCAGCCTCAGAAAATATTGCAACAGTTTTTAGATTGAGTTCTTTTGCCGCCCGGATTATCCTGATTGCAATTTCGCCACGGTTGGCAATGAGTATTTTTTCAAATGCCACTACTTTTTCTCAAAAGAACCCCAGCCACGCTCAGCAGTTGCTTCAATGCCAACAAGCCTCAATTTGAACTCATCAGGATTGGATACCGCCTGTATCGCATCATCATAGGAGATAAGCCCATCTTTGTAAAGGCGGAATATGGACTGGTCAAAGGTCTGCATTCCATATTGCCCATAACCTTCTTCAATAGCCGATTGAATCAAAAGGGTCTTAACCGGATCAAGGAGGTACTCTTTAATTGTCGGCGTAGAAATAAGGATTTCAACTGCCGGGATTCTTCCTTTTCCGTCCGCTCGTGGCAGAAGCCTTAATGATACAACACCTACAAGTGTTGCAGCAAGAAGCACGCGAATATGTTGATGCTGGTGTGGTGGATAAAAAGAAATAATACGGTTTATCGTTTCCGTTGCATTCAGGGTATGGAGTGTGGACATAACAAGGTGCCCGGTATCCGCAGCTTTTAAGGCAACATCCATCGTTTCTCGATCTCTGATTTCACCAATTAGAATCACATCCGGATCCTGACGCAGAATATGGCGCAGGGCGATAGAGAATGATATCGTATCCATCAATACTTCGCGCTGATTGATTACAGATAGATTATCACGGAATAGATATTCAATCGGATCTTCAATCGTAATAATATGCCTTGACACATTTTCATTGATATGTTCAATCATTGCTGCAAGCGTAGTTGATTTACCACTACCAGTTGTGCCTGTGCAAAGAATCAAACCTCTTGGTTTTAGAGAAAGCTCTTTGAGAATAGCTGGTAAATTCAATTCATCAACCCGTCTCACCGAAATAGGAATAGCACGCATTGCAATCGCAATACTACCCCTCTGCAGGAAGATATTTACACGAAACCGACCAACTCCACGAACACCAATCGCAAAATCCATTTCCTTCATTCGCTCAAACGTTTGCTGCTGGGATGGTGTCATAATCTGATATGCCATTGTCTTCAGAATTTCAGGTGTGAGTGATTCAGATTTTTCAATAACCAGCCTGCCATCAATCCTGAAAACTGGCGGCGCCCCAGCCTTTAAATGGAGGTCTGAGGCATTGACTTTCATCATTTTTTCAAGTAATGTTTTAAGTTCCATGCTCTTCTCTTTCTTTCTTAATTAATCAACCAATTCACAATGGTTCTATTAAAAACAATTCCTGATTATATTCGACCGGCTCTTCATTCTTCACAAGAATTTGAACAATCTTACCCGCAACATCTGATTCAATCTCATTCATTAATTTCATCGCCTCAACTATACAGACCACCTGCCCTGGTTTTATAACATCTCCGATCTCAACATAAGGTGCTGCATCAGGTGCCGGTGCACGATAAAATGTTCCCACTATCGGTGAACGAATTGCAACAAGATTCTTTCTGCCTGCTTCTACTTTTTGTTCTGTTTGTTTTGGTTCCACTGCTGCGGGTTTTTCCTTTACTCCCTGTGTAACTACTTGAGTTTCAGAAACTCTTTCAACAAAAGTGCCATTACCCTTTGATAATCTCAGTTTTCTTCCCCAGAAATCCGTAAATTCTATTTCATTAAGGGGACTGTTTTCTAATATTTTTACAAGTTCTTTAATCTTTTTTATATTCATTATTTTAAAAGACTTGAAAGCCAATCCTGAAATGATTTGAAATCTTCTTCTTTGGGCTTTGGAGTTTCTTCTTTTTTCTTTTCCTCTTCTGCTACTGGAGGTTTTTCTTCCACAGGTCTTTCCTCAATCGGTTTTTCAGCAGGTTCAGGTGTCGTAATCTTCTGTATATCCTCCACTGACGGCTCAACAGAAACTTCTTTCACAGGTTCAGCAGGCGTCGGCGTTTTGGCTTCATCAGTCCTAACAATAAATTCCTGTATGGATTCCTCTGCCCTGGGCTCAATCATTTCCGCGGGCTCGGGTTCTTCAATCTTCATCTTTGCTTCTTTCTCTGCAGGTTTTTCTTCGATAACTGGTTGTTCAACGAATTCTTCCAGGACCACTTCACCAGGCGCTGCCTTATCAGGAGTTTCACCTATCACTGGTGGTTGACCCGGTTCCTCAACAACTTCTGCAGGTTTTACTTCTTCTTTAGGTGATAATGGTTCCACAAGAAATTCTTCAAGAGAAAGAACTTCTTCAGGTTCTTTTGCTTTAACTGGTTCTTTTGTTTCAACAAATGGCTCGGGTTTTGCTTCTTCAATAACCGGAGGCACAATCTCCTTTTCAAGGTCAATAATGTGTTCACCCAATGCAGAGTCCGGTGGCTTGGGAGTTTCAATGGTGGGTGCAACACTGATTTCTTCAGGCTGGAAATAATTTTCCAGTTTCAACTCCGCTACCTTCTTTTCCTCTTCTTTCTTTACCTCCTGAACAACACCTGATATCTTGTCTCTCAACTCCTTTATTTTCTGCTTGATCACTAAGTCTGAAGGGTCCATAAAACCAAGTTGTTCATATACATTCAATGCCTCCTGCAGATTACCCTGTTGTTCATATTCCTGAGCAAGGGTCATTGTATAAACAGGACCTTTCCTCTGGCGAGCTTCAAGTTCTTTCAATCTGTTACGCGCCATCTCATCACTCGGATCAACTGAGACAATCCCTTTATATGCCTTTAACTGACAGGCTTCATCCCTCAGGGCATCGCAGACCTGAGCAAGTGTTCTCAGGGCAACAATATTAATTGGGTCAAATTCAATTGTTTTCTCAAGAGCCTCTTTTGATTGAGCATACATCCTCTTATCAAAATAGCACTTTCCTAAAATCAAGTAAGCGAGAGGATACTGCGGATGATACTGCAATCCCTGCTTCAAAACCTCTAATGCCTCATCAACCATGTTGTTCTTTCTGTAAGCATCCGCCAGCTGAACAAAAATCCGTGATTTCGGATCCTTGTTATACCGTTCGGCAAGTCGGGCAATTTCAGAAAAATCTTGTTCGGCCATTTATGCCTCCAACACTATATTTTAGTCAAATTGTAAAGATTGTCAAGGGAAATATTTATCATTGTTCAATCCTCTTGAATGAATTCATCATCACCTCAATACCCATTATGTAATCAGTTTTCCTTTCTCCAGGTAAGAACAAAATACCATCAACCACATAGAGCGAATCATTCTTCTTAAGAAAATAAGAAAGAAAAGGACCACCCGCGACCAGAGAGTCATTCTGCCATACTCCTCTTATTCTCAATCCTTTCATGTCCAGGAATTCAACCGGTTCAACAGTGGTGAGTTCTTTGAAGACATAATCCCCATTATAGTATCTTTTTGTAAGAGCGTTCCTTTTTTCAATCACCATTGAATCACTCAATGACACTGTATTTTTTTCTTTGTATAGAAAGATGCTACGGTCAGGATAGTGGGTATGGACATAGACAAAATTTTCTTTCCTGTATGTGGAATCAACCATCCAGCCAACAGGCACATCCATTTCCCATCCGAACCTGCGCAGATGGGTTTTTATCTTTCTGTCCATTTCTTTTTCATAAAATGACTGCTTGACCTTGCGATAGTACGACTCCTCAAGAATTTTTTTAATCATATTCTGGTATTTCGCTATGGCAACAGGCATATAAGAAATTTCCGACACAACGAGTATTACGACAACCTGGTTTTTTGCCCAGAGATTTTCTATCTTGAAAAGATTGAAAGAATCTCTTAATGTTGCCTGCCGTGCCTCAGCATCAAGCAGTTCATAGATAAATTCATCTTTTAATGAACCATAGAGAAAAATTGAATGAAATTGGTTTATATTCTTGAGCATAGAATCAGGCACAAAGACAAATACAAATGTAGGCTCACGCTGGGGAACATATTGATATAACTGGAGATGGCTCTTAATAAGTGTGGTATCCAAATTAGACGCAACAACCACCACATCCCTTGCTTTACCAACACTATCAGAAAACCTGCGGCAACAGAAAAATGTAGATAAGCTAATGAGGGCAAACAAAGTAAACTTGCTTAAAACTTTCACCTCAAATTATATAAATATAACTGAAAAAGTCAACAGGCGGAAATGTTCT
>JBDRWH010000071.1:0-8029 GCA_039802325.1 Caldifarciminota bacterium | reverse complement strand
ATTGTTGCATCCTTAATACCAGCAACATCTCCGGGTAGCAGGTCTAATATGCGATAGGAGAAATTCTTTGATTGTATATAACGAGTGTACATTCTGAAAAGCATTTCTGCCCAATCACAGGACTCAGTTCCACCAGCACCAGGGTGAATAGTCAAAATACAATTCTTATTATCATCTTCCTTTCCCAGAAGGAGCTGGAGTTCTAAACTTTTTATCTTCTTTTCTATGTCTCTTGCTTCAAGGTCCGCACCCTTCAGTATTTGTTCGTCAATATCGCTCAGTTCCATTAGTTCATCCAGGAAAGTGATACCTTTATTGATATCGTCTAAAGAGTTTAGCCACGTTTGTTTCTGATCAATATCTGCCATTATCTGTTGTGCTCTTTCTTTGTTATCCCAGAACCCGGGCTGGCTTGTAGTTTCTTGGAGTTTTCTTAATTCGGTAGAAATTTTTTTGGGGTCAAAGATACTCCTTCAAACTTTCGTATCTTCTCTTCAGATCTTTAATTTGATTAATTGTAAAATGGACAATCTGACTTGCCTTTTTCATAGGTTGGTTACTCCGTCTTTGTCTTCTTTGATGAACCTCTTGGTTTTTGCTGATATTTTCTCACAAATTTCTCAACCCGACCTGCAGAATCCACGATCTTCTGCTTTCCAGTAAAAAATGGATGACATCGTGAACAGATGTCGACAGAAATCTTATCCTTTATGGAATAGGTCTCAATCTTGTTACCACAGGCACAGGTTATCACACACGGAACATACTTGGGATGTATTCCTTTTTTCATTGTTTACCCCCTTTGCTATCCTGCTTCACTCATTGAATCCAAAAATTCCTTATTGTTCTTTGTACGGCGCATTTTTTCAGTAATGAATTCCATCTGTTCAATAGTATTCATTTCTGAGAGTAGCTTTCTTAGAATCCACAGACGATTCAATTCGAATTCAGTTAGAAGCAGTTCTTCCTTTCTTGTTCCTGACTTATAAAGATCAAGCGCCGGGAATATCCTTCGATCAGAAAGCCGACGGTCAAGCACCATTTCTAAATTGCCGGTCCCTTTGAATTCTTCGAAAATTACTTCATCCATTCTGCTGCCGGTATCAATCAGGGCAGTAGCAATGATAGTTAGACTGCCGCCTTCTTCAATTTTTCGGGCAGAGCCAAAGAATTTTTTAGGTTTCTGTAAGGCAGTTGAATCAAGTCCACCAGAAAGAGTTTTGCCAGAATGTGGAACTATGGCATTATGTGCTCGCGCAAGCCTGGTTAAACTGTCCAGAAGAATAACAACATCTTTTTTCGATTCAACCATGCGTTTTGCGCGCTCTAAGATTATTTCTCCAACCTCTGTATGGCGGTCTGGAGTTTCGTCAAAAGTTGAAGATATTACCTCTGCCTGCACCGATCTTTCGAAATCGGTAACCTCTTCGGGCCTTTCGTCAATCAACAGGACAATAAGATTGATTTCAGGATGATTTGTAGTGATGGAATTTGCGATTTTTTGCAAGATAATCGTTTTGCCGGCACGAGGTGGAGACACTATTAGACCCCTTTGTCCCTTGCCAATTGGTGTAAAGAGGTCAATGATACGCATTGATAGATCGTTTTTTTCCTCAACCTCAAGATGGATCCTTTCATTAGGATAAAGCGGAGTCAGGTTATCAAAGAGGATTCGTTCCGCAAAGTCGGCAAGTGGAATGTCATTTATGTATTCTATCTTAATCATGGCAAAATAGCGTTCACCTTCTCTTGGTGGACGGGCAAGTCCTCTAATACTATCGCCTACCTTCAAATTGAATTTGCGAATCTGCGAAATTGAGAGATAGATGTCATCGGGACTCTGCAGGTAATTGTAATTTGGCGACCTCAAAAAACCATAACCTTCAGAGTGGATTTGAAGAATTCCTTCTACAGGCACAAGTTCAGTTCTTTTTGTCTCCGCCTCAATAATTGCATGGATTAAATCCTGTTTTTTCAAGTCAGTATAGTTAGTCAAACCAAGTTCCTTAGCAATTTGATGCAGGTCAGCGACTTTCTTCTTTTTTAGCTCGGTTATCTCCATAAATTAAGTTCCTCCTTTAAAGATCTAATATATCCACAAAATGTCTTGCTTCTTTGAGAATTAGTTTCTCAGATAATTGGAAACCAGAGCGCAATTTATACTTAATCCGCAAGAATAGTTTATTATATTTATAATTTGACTTTTGTCAAGTACTAAAATAAGCGGATTCCATTTTCTAAAAAAAACCTAATCACAGATACATTTTATTTTTCCTTATGTATCTTAGAACTTCTGGAACCACCAAATAATCAATACTCTTTCTATTCATAATTCTTTTCCGTATCATCGTGGAGGAAATATCTAATAGGGGAGCAGTACTGATCAGGATTTTGTCATAGAATGGTCTAAATTTCTTTATTTCATAGCCGGGTCTGGATAAGACAATAATCTTTGATTCATTAAATATGATTCTTGGGTTCTTCCAGTGCAGGATTTCTTGCCATTGGTCTGCACCAATTATTAAATAAAAGATTGCCTGTGAGAGACTACGGTCAGATTTTCTCAATGCCCTTATGACCTCAAACGTATAGGTTGTGCCTTTAATCCTTTTTTCTATATCACTAATGGAGAAATTCCGGTTGTTCTGTATTGCCCTTTTTGTCATTTCAAATCGGTGAAAATATGAAGAGTATTTATGCTTATGCGGAGGTTTGAATGCAGGAATGAAAATTACTCTATCAAGATTGAATTCATCCAAGACCCACTGGCTGAGAATAAGATGGCCAATGTGAGGCGGGTCAAAGAGACCGCCGAATATCCCAATTGACAAATTACTGTTTTTCAATTTTCAATTTCTTTATTCTATTCTCAACTTTGTTTTTCCACTGGTCATTATCAAGTAATTCCTTGTATGACTCATAGGCTTGTTCTTTTTTACCAACTTTTTCATAAGCCTGTCCCAAATAATATCTTGCTTCATCTGCTGATGGTGTTTCTGGATAATTCTCTATTACATATTTGAAATACAAAATTGCAGAATCATATTCTTTGATTTTATAATAAAGCCTTCCATTCTCCAGTTCTTTCTTGGCAAGGCGATTCCTTGCTTCAAGGATTAGCGATTTTGCTGTGTCACTATAGGGTGAATTGGGAAAACGGGTCATGAAATCGTCCAACAATGAAATTGATTCTTTTGTTTCTGTTTGGTCCTTCTCATAGCCGGGTGCCTTTAGAAAATATGCCTTTGCCCTTAGAAGATAACTCTGTTCAAGAAAAGGTGTATTTGGAAAATTTCTTATCAAATACTCAAATTCAGTAATTGCCTGGGTGTAGTCCTTCTTTTCAAAATATGCACGTGCCAGATGAAACTGGGCGTCATCTACAAACTCGGTTGAAGCGTGGTAGAATATTATTTTTTCAAAGGATTTTATCGCAGAATCATATTTCTTGTTATTAAAATATTCCATTGCCCGTTCAAACTCATCTTCGGGTTCAAGTGGTGCCAGTACCTGTTTACTGCAGAAGACCACAAAAAAAACCAATAATATCTTTGCTCCTGGATTTCGGAACATAATTGTCGGATTTACCTTCATTGTTTCTCCCTTATTTCCTTGATCCTTGCCTGTGATTTCTGGACCAGTTCGCCTTTTTGATAAGGATTCAGACGCAGGACTTTTCTGTAATATTCCATTGCCTGATCAAGATTGCCACCCGCATAATAAATTTCTCCTAAATAATAACAAGCATCATCAACAAGCGACTTTGGTTCTTGATTGGTAATGACTTCCTTAAAAAATACTATTGATGTATCGCACATACCTTTATCATAGAATTTTTTACCAATTAAATAGTTGATTTCTCCTAAAATCAACAAATTGTCTGAAGTCTTTGAACGCTTGTATTCTCTTATTGCTATCTGGCGCGCCATTTCAAGACTGTCACATTCAATTAGAGATTTCAAGAAATTCTTCTTTGATTTCCTTGCTGTTTCAGAAACTGAATCAATCTCATATGCCCTTAGATAACCAAGAAGTGCTGCGGGGAAATTACCCTGTTGAAAATTGAGGTCAGCCACAAGAAATAGATTGTCTGCCTGTTTATAGTGAGGAATAAGATCTGCAAGAGTCTTATAGAATTGAAGAGACTTTTGATAATCAGAGATTTTAAGTGCTTTCTTCGCAGCATTTGAATAAATACTAATAATACTATCTCTGAATAATGTATCAATATTCAAAGAATTCTTAAAATGATCTTTTGCCTGGTCATATTCGTTTTTCCCAAAGTAGCAATAGCCTAAAAGGTATTGTATTTCAGTATCTTTGTCTTCACGGTATTTCAAGATTTCAATCAGTGCCCGGTCATAGTTCCACTGATTTATGAATTTGCGTGCATTAGCAATATGTTGAATTTTTTGTGAACAGGTAAAAAAAACCAGAATGAGTAGAAAGACAATTCTGTTTTTCACAATTTTGCTACAACACCCTTCACAATTTTTATTAACACTGGTTCTGCTTTTTTGGCAGCCATTATTATCTTTATAATACTTGCTGGTTTGAGGGCATCAGGAATACCCATATCGGTAATAACAGAAATACCTAATACCTTTATTCCCAGGTATCGAGCCATAATTACTTCGGGAACCGTGGACATTCCTACGGCATCAGCCCCAATTATTCTCAAGAAACGATATTCGGCGCGGGTTTCAAGGTTTGGTCCAGGTACTGCGACATAGATTCCTTTTCTGATGAAAACACCAATTTTCTGTGCGACCTTTTCAGCAATTTGAACCAGCTTTGGTTCATAACAGTTATACATATCCGGAAATCGTGGACCAATTTTGAGTTCATCAGGGCCACGAAGGGGATTGTCAAAGAGAAGGTTGATATGATCTGTGATCAACATTATGTCACCGGCGGAAAAATCTGGATTCAACCCACCAGCAGCATTGGAAATAATCAAATATTTTACGCCCATTTTTTTCATTATGATGATCGGATATGAAATTTGCCTGGCGGTGTAGCCTTCATAATAATGAAACCTTCCCTGCATTACCATGACCTTTTGGTTACTTAGATAACCAAAGATCAACTTACCTTTGTGAAATTCAACTGTGGAAACAGGAAAATGAGGAATTTTCGAGTAATCAAATATCTTTTTTATATTTATACTCTTTACCAGACCACCCAGACCTGTACCCAATACAATTCCGATACTTGGTTTAATATCAATGCTTTTTGTAAGATAATTTACCGTTTCCTGAATTCTATTTTTCATTTCTTTTCAAGTCTTTCAAGTAAACGAAGATATGATTCTAATAGGCCGCGAAATTCTGAAACCAGTAATAGTTTTTGATGTTCTACCATTTTCGTTTCTTCTTTAACACGCGCGAGTTCGGCTTGTGCTTCACGCAGAAATCTCTGTGCTTCTACCCGTGCATTGGCAATGATGGTCTCTGCCTCTTTCTTAGCACCTTCTCGCAATTCTTCAGTTGCCTTCTGGGTTGTAGTAAGCGTATCCTGGAGGATCTTTTCCATCCTGCGATAATCTTCAATTTTCGCATCCAGGTCTTTTACCTTTTCATTGAGTCCGGCGTTTTCCCGCATCAGGTTTTCAATTTCGTTTGAAACCATTTCAAGGAATGAGCGCACTTCGTGAGGGTCATAACCGCGTAAATTTTTTCTAAATTCCTGTTTGCGAACCTCAAGAGGTGTAATTGCCATATAACCTCCTTGTTATTACATAAATACCATAATCTGGTTACCACCCCGTTCTTTTGCTTTGTAGAGGGCTATATCAGCCTTTTTGATCAGTTCGTAGGTTCCACCTGCGTCTTCAGGAAACGACGCAACACCGATTGATACGCCTAATTCTTTGATCTTCAGATTTGCCTTGAAAAAATCATATCTTTGAATGGCATAGAGAATTCTATTCGCTGTCTTATAGGCGGATTCTTTCTTGGTCTCGGGTAGAAGAATAATGAATTCGTCACCACCATAACGGGCAATTACATCCACACTACGCAGGTTTCTTTCCAGGATTTGGGCTAATTCCAATAGCACCTGATCACCAATCTGATGGCCAAACTCATCATTCACTCTCTTAAATTTGTCTATGTCCATAAACAAAATGGAAAGCGAATGTTCGTACCGGGATGCCCTCTGTAACTCTTTACTCAACTGATTTTCAAAATACCGACGATTAAAGATACCTGTCAATGGATCAAGCCAGATGCGATGTTTCACTCGCGAATAGAAACAATTGGGTTTTAATAGATGTTCAACAAACACATAGGGATGATTTTTCAAGATTTCAAGCACATCATCAGAACTTACCTTTTCAATGCGGTACTGACACAGAACAAATAGTTTCAAATCAGGCTGGGTGTTAAAATCATCAAGCATTTCTTCAAAAGTAAGAAAATCTCTTCCGCTCTCAACAAAGATGCGCATTCCCTGGTGGGTTTTTGTTAATTTGTCATATTCGTTTTTTAGCCAGGGTAGAAAAAGCGAAGCCTGCATAATCTCTTCAATGATTGTAATGTTATTCTTGAATTCATTTTTCAAATCTTTTATACAGGGCTCTTTTCCGATGTAAACACAACGCTCCTTGCGTTCGATACCTTCTTTTATAAGAGGTTTTATATTCTCAAAAAGTTGTCCTTCATCCCTATAAAGATAAAGGGCGTGCACGGGAAGTTCAAGTTCAATTCCCTCATAACCAAGTTTTATGTAACGATTCATTGTTCAACCCTCCTCACCGGAATAGAAATAGTTACCTCCGGCTCGGTTGTTTTCTTATTTTTTTTAACATAACTTTCTCAAGAATATCAAGAGCGCGTCCCAGTTTCTTTATGTCATAGTTACCCATATGTCCAACCCGTAATATTTTACCTTTCATTTCACCCTGTCCATTGGCAAAAAGAATTCCGTGTTTTTGTTTGCATTCTCTTATGATATCAGTGCTATCAATGCCAGGTGGCATTTTAATTACAGTTAACCCATTTGAAGGACTTTCCGAAAATAATTCATATCCCATTTTGATAAATCTATTTCTTACATATTCAGCCATTTTTTTATGACGGGCAAAATTCTTTTCAATTCCGATTTTTGCAATCTTTTCAAGTCCCTTTTTCAAACCGTATAAAACAGTGATTGCAGGTGTCCATGGCGTCTGCCCTTTTTCGAGGAATTTTTCATACAGAGAAAAATCAAAATAGTATTTTGGTGTTTCAGAAGTCTTGATTTTTTCATGGGCACGTTGAGAAATACTAACAAAGGCAATGCCCGGTGGTGCCATCAATGCCTTTTGGGAGGCACCGCTAAGCACATCAACCTTCCATTTATCCTGATAGAAAGGGTCAGCACCAATACCCGCAACACCATCAACAACTAAATAACCTCCATATTTTTGTACAACTTCACTAATTGCCTTAATGTCATTAACCACTCCGGTTGATGTTTCAGTCAGGGTTGTGAAGACAACAGGTGATTTTCCTATTTTTCTTATACATTGATCAATCATATCAGCGAAGATAGGCTTGCCAAAATCCTGTCTTACAATAATTGGCTCATGGCCATAACTTTTATTCAATTCAACCCATCTCTCTCCGAATTTGCCACAGACTGCAACAACCGGTATATCTGATTTTGACATGATGTTCACATATGCAGCTTCCATTGCTCCAGTGCCTGAAGAAGTGAGGAGATATAACCGATGGCTACAATTGACCAATTTCTTCAGCAGTTCACTAATTTCATTCAAAAGGATCCGGAATTTGTCTTCACGGTGATAAATACACTTGTGGGCCGTTGCTTCAAGGACATCTTCAGGAATATCAACAGGCCCGGGTGTAAAAAGTCTATATCCTTTCAAGTTGCCTCCTGCATTTATCACAAAAACATACATTCTTTTTATCTGTATCTTCAATGGTATTTGAAAAATGCATAACACAGGTTGGAATTGAACAGTGGTCTAAACCCATTAAGTGTCCAACTTCATGGACAACTTCCTTTGCCAACCTTTCATTTA
>JBDRWH010000070.1:0-8169 GCA_039802325.1 Caldifarciminota bacterium | reverse complement strand
TATACTTCAAATAATAGTTAGTTGTTTGGTCAAAGATTATTGATTGAGTAAAATGGGATTTGTTTAATAATAAGAATTTGTTGAAGAGATGGGTTAGTGGTTCTTGGGTTGAGTATCTGGTTACACCAGCATCCATGCCCATTAACGATAAACCATCTTTTAGCCCCTGTAGCTCAGCAGGATAGAGCAGCGGTTTCCTAAACCTCTTCCAGCCACTCTTAAACCCCCTGAAATTTCGTTAGAAATCGCAGAAACATAGGCCAGTTCTTGATTTGCACAATTCTGTCCATTTTGAGGGATTCTGTCTATTACCATACATTTTGGCACAAAAATGGCACAAATCTGGCACAAGGGGTCGGCGTAAACCGACCCCCATTGAATTTATTGCGAATCAAAATTTCTTTATTTAGCCAAAATGACTTTCTGATTAATCTTCTTACCCCCAGTTTCAAGCCTTACAAAACAAATTCCGTTGGAGATTTCCCCTCTCTGTTCATCAGTGCCCTGCTGAGTAATGTGGTTGGATTGCCCGCTTGTCTTATCATTCCATTGTTTAACCAATCTGCCTATTGCATCATATATTGAGAGATTGACTATTCCTGCTTTAGCAGTGCATATCCAATTATTATAAATTCCTCGGTATTTTTCAGTCTGCTTGAGAAACACTAACTTTTGAATCCCTTTTCGCCTCAATCGCCTTATTGCCTTTTGTGCCTTGTATTGCCCTCTCTTGCCCTCAATTGCCTTGAAGTGCCCTATCCGTGTTTCCTACTATACCTTTCACCTTAAACTTTTCACTATTCTACCACTCATAACCCTTCATACCCCTTAATTACCCGATTAGAAATAGAGGAGATACTTCGCCTTTATTGCCCCGATCTGATTTTGTAATGCAAGCCCCTGACCCTGATTTGTGCGGTAGTCATTCAAGGCAATATAGAGCCAGGATTTGGTTTTGAAGTTGTAAGAAAATAAAAAGCGAAAGTGATTGGAAATCAGAGAGCGCGTGTTAACTTCTGTTTCCGAAAGATGAATACATTAATTTTTTTCGCTAACAACTGATGGAATTGTAAACAATAGGAAGTTTAAATTCTTAATTAATTTTTACAACTTTTTTGCTGATTACTCCGCGAGTTGTCTTCAAAAGAATAAAGTATATACCAGCGGGCAGGTGATTTCTTTTATTGTCATGGAATGACCAACTGAAATCCCTTCCCTTTATCTTTTTTTGCAGCACCTTGATTCCAAGGGCATTGTATATTTTTAATTCTTCAATATCAGTAGAAGACAGAAATAAAACATTCTTCTTTGCAGGATTTGGGAAAATTATAATGTTGTCCACCGGCTGTGCATTTTTTTCGCCAATGCCTGTATTACCATATATTCTTTGAAGATAAATATCAATATCAGGATTGACAAAATAATCGTTTCTCTGCCAGGTTGAATAAAACCCCCCTGCTCCATCACTCACAACCTTTGATTCTCCATTATGTTCTAGCGTGCAAACAGGGATCGGCTGTGGCCAGATAAGATTGCCGAGGCTATCTATGTTCTGGGCATAAATTTCTTCGCTGTTGACATAACTCCATTGAACAAACACACCGCCAATTCCATTTGGAGCAATTCGCGGGCAGTGAAATAACCAGGTCTCAGGAGTTACGACTATTCCATCGCCCCCCCACAATTTAGTTCCCGCTCCATTAAGATGTTGACAATGAATCAAAGATGAATATAACCGACCATCCTCCCAACTGATAAATACACCACCAGCACTATCAGGGACTAATTGGGCATCTCGCTGATAATCCAAACCAATACCAATACCTACGCCGTTTGAATCCCAGAGTGCATTACCATTATAATCGTATTTTTGAGCATACAAGTCTATATCGCCGCTCCGGCAGGCTTCCCAGACAAGGACAAAGTGGTTTGAATCCAACTTCGCCACAATAGGTGAGAATTGATTGGTGAAAAAAGGGGATAGTCGCTTGCCATTCATTTCCCAATAAATTATGCCATTCTGGTCAAAGAGTTGTCCGTAGATGGAGTATTGGCCATTCCTTTTATCCTCCCACGCAACAAGATAACGATTATTGCTCAATCTCGTAAGCACCGGGCTATTCTGAGACCCTGAAGCGAGGCATATTGAAATTCCATTTGCCTGCCATAAATTATTTCCTAAACTATCAAGGCGTTGGATATAGATATTATTATCTAACTCCCGGGCATCCTGCCAAGCAATAACTATGCCCCCATTCCCATCATCGACAACCGAAGGAAAGAACTGACTGCCTTGGGCATTACAGATAACTACACCGGTCGCCTGCCATAAAAGATTACCATTTGCGTCAACCCTTTGTGCATATAAATCAAAATCATTGCCTACCCTTGCATCCACCCAACAAAGGATTGCCCCTCCTCTACAATCAGCAATCATAGCCACACCAAATTGATGTCCTGGTGCATCACAGATTATTCTACCTTCAGGCGTCCAGAGCAGATTGCCGATACTATCTATCCTCTGCGCATAGATGTTATAATCACCGTTTCGGTTATCGTTCCATGCCACATATACTCCACCGGCACCATCATTAATAATGCAGGGATATGCCTGGGAGCTATCGCCTTCATAAACCGGAATCCCGTTCGGTGGCCAGAAAATTATAAAATATAATAGTATCATCTTTGATAATGGCAGGTTCTTCCTACATCATAATAGGTGTGACCCCATTCAATCTCTGATGCAGGGCCCAATAACTTCCAGATATACATATATGCTGATGCTGTCGGAGAACCAGGTTCCCAATATCCAGTAATAACCCCCAATTCAATAAATCCATCTCCATCAATATCAGCCACACAATGGGATTCAACAGTACCCCATGCCTTCATTGGCCAGCCATAGCACACCTGCAGATTTGAATAGAATGAAAATACCATATTAGTACTCTGACAGATAACTTCTTTTTCTGGAGTAAAATCAATGTTGGCAATAAGTGGATTCGTTGCCCCTTCACTCTGCCAGCGACAACTGCCAGGTAAGTAATCGCCATTCTGATCAAGGAGCCGCATTACCCGCCCTGTTCCAGGAATAACAACATCTATTTTCTGATCATTATCAATATCACCAATGGCAAACCGGTACATAGTAGGGTGGAAGACAGTGTGGTCTGAGAAGTATTTGGGCCACCCGGGTTGGAGCGAACCGTTCCAGCGATAGATGAATAAGCATGCTGTATCAGCCCAGGGGGTGCAAGAACCAAAAATAATTTCAACATAGTTATCATTATCAATATCACAAAGAATAACCTCACCAATGCCACAAAGAGGGTCTGAAATTACCTTATTTTGGACCGGAAATCCTGGTTGGATAGTGCCATCATATCTGAAACAATATAACGAATCGTTCCAGGTATTGTAAATAATCTCCTTTTTACCGTCATTATCTATGTCTCCGACTGCTGGATGGGTGAAATAGTATTTGGGCATCACAATCGGCCAGCCTGAAAGAGGCAGACCATTTTTGTCCAATACATAGAGTAAGGTAGTATCTTGATTGTAGATCTCCGCGAAAAATACAATATCAAGATCGCCCTCCCCATCAACATCAGCAACCGCGACCTCACTATTGGATAGATTGGGAAAAACAAATGGGAAATTGGGCATTTGCATACCATCACCCTTTAAGACATTGATTCCTTTATCACTACCAAAGATTATTTCATTCGCTCCATCATTGTCCAAATCTCCAAATGCAGGATAGTGAAGGACTGTGCCGTCATAAAATGCCCACAACCGATTGCCCATATAATCAAAGGCAAATAATGAATCAAGGGTATCTCCACTTGTGGACTTATAACGGAAATTGCCGATTACTTCCAAGTAACCACCGCCATTGATATCAACAAAGGATATTCCTGCTGTTGGAGGCCAAAATGGATCTAATGGCTCAAATGTCTTGGGCCAGCCGGCCATCATGGATATAGGAGGCATAGTTATTAACAAAATAGTTATCATCATTTTTATTTAAGGAGGCAGATTATCTGCCCCCATAGTTTATCTCCTTGTCAATACATATAGGGAATATCAGGTGGAAACAAACTCGTGCAGTGAATATCCTGATCTATCAATTGACCGTAAGTCCACTGATGGCTATAAAGCGGTGAGTAATAATGAGTGCCATTTTCAATCGTTTCTCCGTATATACCCCAGGTGCCAGGGACAAGACCGTAGCTATCATTAGTAATCCAATAGCTTGTTCCAGCGCTATAGTAGTAACTTGCATTACCTGGTTCATCCAATCTGATGATGAAGATTTTATGAAGTTTGTTTCCAGCAAGATTCCCATTATGGTCGTAGACGAATCCTCGTATTCCCGTTGGTCCCTCAGCAAAACAAAAAGGAACGAGGATGGAAATAATTATCATTGTTCCTAAAACTCCCTTCATTTTAACCTCCTATAGTTTATCTATTATCTTTATTTTGTCAATACCCCCGGCCCCCGAATAGCACGACATTTTTTCAGGACCCTTCTCGCTGCGGTTTGGAAAAAATTTTTTTATGACAGGCAGCCATGCCCAAAAACCAATAACCATGCCTGTCCAAACAACAGGGGTCAGGACCGGAACAGCCTGGTTTATCTGGTCTGTTTAGTCTTTCTCGTTTCTCTCGTTTCATTGTTTGATGAATCAAACCGCTACAACAAGTCCTTTCGTGCAAATCCGCCAAACAAAGTGGCGGATGATACTGCAAGTTCCGTAAGAATAATACTGCGATTCCCACCTATTTTCATATAGTAGATTCTCTCTCATAATCATTCCAAACTTGTCGTAGTATAATCAGGCGCAAACATTTTTCAACAGGATGTTTTTTTTCATCAATTAACAGATTTGATATCTAAAAAAAATGGGCAATACGGGCTGGAAATAAATGTATTAATGTGGAGATTTTGCTTAATTATGATCTTAATAGAGAACTACGCCAAAAAAGACATAAGGAAATCAGCAGATAATACTATTCTATCAAAATGACCTTCTTTGTCGCTGAATGATGATCTGCATTTAACCTCACAAAATATACCCCCGAAGGTAGTTTGCGACCTGAATTATCAGAACCGTCCCACACAACCGTTGACCGTTCACCGTTTACCGTTAACCGAGAAAAGGACTTAACAACCCGACCTGAAACATCATAGATTGCAAGGCTGAAGCCTTGCCCTACTTTATCTTGTGTCCTGTTTCCTGTATCATGCATCATGAATCTAATTTGTATCTCTTTCCTGAATGGATTTGGATAGGCCTCTAATGTTTTATTACCGAAGTCTATTTTTGAAATTTCTTCTATCCCTAAATCACCAATCACCGAAACACTGGAACTTAATGAATTAGCAACATATATTCTGTTCTGAATATAATTCCAGGCAATGCCCCAGGGCCAACTTCCTACTGTTATATCAGCCAATATTGAATCTGTCGCACCATCAATTACTAAAACATTCTCGCCATCCTCATTTGCGATATAGAGTTTATTATGAAGCGAATCCCAGACCATTACTCCGCTTTCTTCAATGGTCTTTATTACTGAATCACCCGCACCATCAATTATTGAAACCCTTTGATTTTCGTTAGTAGCGCCGCAATAAATCTTATTATTAACTGAATTATAGGCAAATAAATAAGGATATCTTCCTACATTGATCCGCTTTATTATGGTATCATTTACGCCTTCAATCACCGTCACATAGCCACTATCAAAATTTGCACAATAAATCTTATTATTAACTGGATTCCAACCCAAGCCTACACAACCAGGTTCCACTCGTATACTTTTTACTACCGAATCAATTACACCGTCAATTACCGAAATAACAGAATCGCCACAGGCACAACAGTAGACTTTATTCGTAGTGGGAACCCACCTCAAATCGCAAGGATAGGTACCAACAACGAGATTTTTTATTACCGTATTACTTACACAGTCAACTACTGTTACCGTATTACCCAGTCCATTACTGCAATAAATCTTATTATTGATTGAATTCCAGACCAGCGCCCAGGGATGATTGTCAGCAGGGATATTTGTAATAACCGAATCTGTTACACAATCAATCACAGTTATTGTATTCCCGTTAAAATTAGCAAAATAAACCTCATTATTAATAGAATTCCAGACCATACCAAAGGGGACAATCGAAGCAAAAGGGTGGTCAACCATAATGTTTTTAATTACTGAATTTGTTACACAATCAATCACGCTCATCACCTTGCTATAGCAATTCGCGCAATAAAGCTTATTGTTAGTCGCATTCCAAACTAAGGCGAAAGGTTCAGCACCTACAACGATATCAGCAATCACTGAATCCCCATCGCCATCAATAACCACAACATTATTCCCATCACAGCCACCCATCGGATCATGCCAGCCAACTGTACAATAAATCTTATTGTTTGCTGAATTGTAAGTAAGTGCCTCCGGGCCATTACCTACAGAAACTGTCGTAATAACTGTATTCGTTGCTCCGTCGACTATCGTGACATTATCACCATCAAAATTGGCTGAATAGATTTTATTATTCACCGGATTCCAAGCCAGTGCCCTGGGGTAAATTCCAACCCCTATAGTTACTATTACTGAGTCAGCAACACAATCAATTACCGATAATGTATTACTATTTTCATTTGCACAGTAAATCCAATTATTCGTTGCATTCCAGACCAGGGCACGGGGGTGATTACCTACCGAAATTGTCTTTATCACTGAATCTGACACACCATCAATAACACTCACTGTGTTACTACCCCCATTTGCACAGTATATCTTATTATTGATACTGTTCCAAACCATCCCCAAAGGATATGTGCCAACATTGATTGTCTTTATTACTGAATCACCAGCACCATCAATAATAGATATACTACCTGTCCAATTATTGGCACAATAAATCTTATTATTTGTAGCATTCCAGACTAAACGAGATGGTTTACTTCCAACGGATATTGTTCTTATCACTGAATCACCAGCACCATCAATTATTGAAACTGTGTTGCTTTCAAAATTAGTACAATAGATTCTGTTATTGGTTGAATTATAGGCAAGAGCAATTGGACTATTCCCAACAGGAATTTCCGTGACTACGGTATTGTTTGCACCATCAATTACTGTAACGGTATTATCATTTGATGCAGAATTAGCAGCATAGATTTTATTATTGAAAGAATTCACGCAAAGAGACAAGATAACTCCTCCAGCAGGGATTCTTGCAATCTTTGAATCAGTGGCGCCGTCAATTGCAATGACTGCATCACCGGTCCAGCCCCCCACATATATCGCGTTGTTTATCGCATTATAAGTCAAAGACTGAGGATTAACCGCACCACTGAATTCGTCCGGAACATAGACGGTTGTTTCAAGCCATTGGGCATTCACAAAGCCAATCACCAATAAGAGCAGGCCGGCCTTAAATCTATTCATTTTTCCTCCTTAAGAGTAAGACAATCTATATTATATAAGTTCCTCATACTATGTCAATATCCAGTAAACTAAATTTAACTTATGTTCCTTTGAAGTTAAGGGGCAGGAATATATCCTGCCCCTTATTTTTCAATTTCCAATGCCGTCGGGCTCCTGCCCCGCCAGATATGGATACACAGTAATATTGGCAGTATAATCAGTGTAAAGTGTTTGGTCAATTATTGTCTCGCCAATCCAGTGCGTGTCGCTTTGCCAGAATGCACATCTAACTTTATACACATATAATGGTGCGTGAAAGGAATAGCCATAGTAGCTAGTTTGATCGGTCTCATCATATCCAATAGAATGACTCGGACTATCATATACATAAACCAGTCTTCCAGCACCAACACCGTTGCCAGTAGTTGAGTAGCGAACCCACCCGCGAATTTTAAATAAAAGTTCATCTGTGGATGCCTTTGTTGGTGTCAGGGTCAGAATGAAACACAAAACAATCAGTGATGGGATTAGGGCAATGAGAAGTTTCTTCATTTTTCCTCCTATGGTTTGTTTTTGTTATTGATTATTTTGTTAACGCTATTTTCCACCCCGGCCCCCCCGAATAGTACGACATTTTTTCAGGACCCTTCTCGCTGCGGGATTTTGAAAGTGTGTTTTTATAAACCAGCGTCTCAACCTTAACCCAATTACCACACCTTC
>JBDRWH010000069.1:0-8213 GCA_039802325.1 Caldifarciminota bacterium | reverse complement strand
ATTCTCCCATCCCACTTAACCCCCTAAATTGATAGGGTTGAACCGCATATTTTCTGTGGGCATCTTTTGCGCATAAGAGCGCCATTTCTAAGTATCTTTTCTCTTCTAAATATTTATAGAATCGTATTGAAACGGTACCGACCCCTGCACTGCCATATTGCCAATATGATGTTAGAAAATTTTTATCTTGAATTGCTCGCGGGAATGTAATATAATCTTCTTTGCATATGGCTTGAGACAGATCGAATTCCAATGCTTTTATTGCTGTTTTTAAAAACCTTTTATCTCCATTGACCAAATACAGATATAGCAAAAATAACGCAGCACCGGACGCCCCGTGAGCTAATCCTACATAAATGATTCCATCAACATTTTTCCAATAACAACTATCTCCGTTGTTTTGTGCTGATTTTATTAGAAATTCGCCGGCACGAAACGATTCATCAAGATATTTCTCCTCTTTTGTCTTAAGATAAAAATATATACTTGCTAACCCCCATCCACTCACACCATAGAAAATGTCAAATCCACTAAAAAGCAATGGATGTTTATATAAAATCTCCATAATTTCTCTTGCTTTCTCCTCAAATCCAATTTCATATAGCACCCAAGCTATCCCTGCTAAACCAACATATAATCCAGGAGGATAATTTTCAGAGTTAATCGGATGTTGCATTATCCAAGTCTTTACTTTATCCATTAATCTTTGTTCTTTTTCTAAGAAATAAGCGATTCCCAGAGCACCATAAGCAATATTAAGCGGTCCTGTAGTGAATACCCGATAATCAACGGGCCACAATCTATCCGTTCTTTCAAAGGTAGCTGTTGAATAAATATAGTCCATAATGCCATCAATGGTACGTTTTATCTCTGTAGAGTCAATATGACAATCCCTGTTTAAAGGTAAATAATTATTTACTTTCTTTGTCTTCAATATTGGAATAATTTGTTCGGGACGGAGCCTTTCTGATGGATTCTCATTCATTAATCCAAACACAGCTGTTTGTATTGAGGTAGGCAGCCCTGTATCTTTTAAAAATTCATTAAGAAATCTATTAATTGAGAATTTGTCATATTTGAAAATCTCATTGACCGGCAAAATCATACTGTAAATGAGTGCACCTAATGCATAATAGTCATCTTCAAAAATCGGAGGTTCACCCTTTATTCTCTGAGGAGATGCAAAACCAGATGTAAAAATTGGGAAAGAATCACTTCCATCGTTGTTTCTTACGAAACACGCACCTTCAAAATCTATGAATTTTATTTTCAGCGTATCAGTATTAATAAGTATATTACCAGGTGAAACATCGCCAATAATAATTCCATTCTTATGAAATGATAACATTGCATGGATTATCTGTTCGGTAATTTTACATATTTTTTCGTAGAAATCAGCAATCGTATCTTTAGACCAATTCTTTCTCAAAATTAGCCCAATTCCCTCCACTGCCCTGTAATTAGTCAGCGGTATACCGTCAATATATTCCTCAACTAAAAAACAATGCTCCCATTCTCTGAAATAATCAATTGGTTTGGGAACAAATTCGGTTTTATCCATTTTTTTTAATACCTTGAACTCTTTTTCTAAGACAGTTATCGCATCATTTGCCTCATGGTCCAAATCAACTAAGGGTCTTGCTTCTTTAATTATTACAGGGTTATCATTTCTGAGATCTTTACCTTTATATACACCTCCTTTGTTAGAAAAAATTATTGCTTTCTCAATTAAATAATGTGTATTTAAGACTAACTCGTTTTTTGAAGTGTCATCCTTACTAATCTCCTTCTCAAATGGATCATTAACCCATTTAGGAATATAAAAATAGGGTAATCGTTCATCAGGTATTAGCTCTCCTGAAGGCGAAATTATTGCAGGTACTTTTTCACCAAAAACATTCATTGTCCATTTATGAATATAGCCTCCATATCTATAAAAAATACATCTGCTATCTTTATACCTTTTATCTGAAAGTATGTAAGGTCCTACAAATTTCTTTGTAAGAGAATAAAGGGCTTCAATTAAATATTTGAAATCTATCTCGTTCTTAGGGTATATGGTTATGAATTTACCTGTACCAGCTCTATTATAGTTTTTTGAATTAACAAAATAAAGGATTTTTGAATCACATAAAAATTTGAATGCTGCTTTTTCTTTAGTTAGAAAAGGAACAACTGTTCTAAGAATTTCTATTGCATTTAGAATGGTACCTGAAATGTGAATTTTCCACCCCTGTGGAGGTAGTTCACATTTATATGGATAAACTACGAACCAAATATCTTTTTTTTCAATTCTCCATGTATCATTTAATAGATTCTTCACAAATTTATAATATTCAAGATTGGGCTCATAATTACCCAGGTTCTCAAAAAACTCATTATTCAAAAAAAGGTACGCAAAAACATCACGTTTTAGACGTCTTTCTATTGACATAAGAACTCGCTTTTTCATTATCTCAGGTGGGCAAAGAGCATCCTCTTGCCCACCTGAAGGCTAACTCATTATTCGTTAGTTGCTACCACAACAAATAAGGCTCAGTATTGATGAGAGCGGCGTTACACCATTGACACTTTCATCAAGTTTTTGGAGAGATAGAACGGTGTTCATTTTATCTCCTTTCTAATAATTATTAAATCATTTTGTACAAAAAATATATTATAGAATTGCAGTATAGCCACCCCGGTCCCCGAGGAACACGACCTTTTTTCCAGGACCCTTCTCGCTGCGGGATTTTGAAAGTATGTTTTTATAAACCAGCATCCCAACCCAAACCCAATTACCACACCTTCAACCCCACAGGGGTCAGGACCGGAACCGTATATCTTTTTCTCTTTTCACCTTTGACCTTTCACTTTTAACCTCTCATCTTGACCCGCCCCGCGGGGAGGAAAGCCGCAGGGCGGAGGGAGTGTGAAGGAGATGTTTTCGCCTTCTTGCCCTATTTAGCCTTTTTATCCCCTTTTTAGCCCTTTGCAATGCGTATATTGCAAAAATCGTGCCAACTCAAAGTGCTGAAATTTCAATACCTTCAATTTCTCCAGTCTCATTTAATGAGACAGGTTATCCACAAAGTTATCCACAATTCCGTTCAAATACTGTCCAGTTCTGCATTTGCTCGTGTCTCATTTTATGAGACACGATTCTCATAAAATGAGACAAACCCTGAATTTTACCAGTTTTTGCAGGAACTCCTGAATTTTTAATACTTTGATGTTAAAAATCATGCTATTTTTAATAATTTTTGTAGTATTCTGCAATTTTATCCGGACTTCAGCCCTTTAATTTCTTACGCCTTTTTCACAATATCAGAAGTTAGAATCAATCAATAACCCTCATCAAAATTAGCCTTTTTCCAGCAGACATAAAAATTTTTTTATTATTTTGTCAATTTCCCCCTTGGTCTCAACTTCATTCTCACATTCTCACAATTACCAGAATGTGAGAATGAGGGTTGAGGAACATTGTTTCTGCATTCCGTTCAAAGCACGGAACGACAAAATGGAGCGGGAATGATACAAAGACTTCTGTCGGGGATTTACGCCTCAACTACCAAAGTTTACACTTTCCAGCCTCTCTGAAAAATGTAAACTCTTGGACCGGTCTTGGTCCTCGTAAGTTCCAGCGCCATCAGCTGATCTCTGCCACACTTGGTCGCGGATTGGAAACTGCCACAACATTACTTTCGCAAAAGAAATCAGGTAGATTACGATTAGAACAATGATTGTTGAGATTTCTCCCTTGAGATTACTACAATGGAATTTTACCTGTTTTGCAGGAAAATTTTTCAAATGTTGTTCCTCAGCAAAAACAATAACTGAATATTCAAGGACAAAACAGACTATCAATAACAATCCAAACCATAGAGCCGGATTGTATAATAATATTGTGCCCAAAACAAGAAAAAAATTTCCAACATATAAAGGGTGTCTTGAAATGCGATATGGTCCGTTAATAATTCTGTACTCAGCTTTTATCTCTTTACCCCTTGATTTCTCACCAATATAACCTGCTGACCACAGCCTTATCCCGATGCCAAGGAAAACAAACAAATGAGGCAAAACAACCTGGTGTTCCGGATTACCCAGGATTAACAGCAACAAAAAAAATGGTATGGCAATGACATTGCGCCAGCGATAGAAAAATCTGCCCAATATTACAAAACTATTCAATTGTCAGGGTTTGGATAATACAAATAATACGCACCAATTTTCTCTTTTATGTAGTAATTCTCTTTGATTGCCTGAACCATTTCTGGTGTCAACCGCTCTTCATCCACCTGACAGTTTATGTCAAAACTCAATACGATCAGCGAGAAAAGTTTTAGTTCTATATTATGTATGAATACTCCCTGGCTCCATATTTTTTGATTTGCAAGTTGAGTAAGTTCAAATGGTTGAAAAAGAACAGATTTGTTGCTTAACACGAGCAAACCCGCATCTTCGCTGATAATATTCCCTTCGGTGTTTGAAATGATATTACAAACTCTTCGCACATCTTCACCACGCAGTTTTGTCGCAGTCGGCTCAGTCAAGTAAGGCATGTGCAAGAAAAGAATCAATTGGACAAGGATTGCACTTGTAGAAAAATAGTTGTACACTTTTTCATTCATTTCCTTCTGCAGTTTTCCGAGAGATAACCCAGTCAGGACACAGGACAGGGCAATCATTTCAAAAAAGTAATTCATGTTTGCACCGATTTTGCCAACCGATATGGCAATGATGCACGAGAGGGTAAAATAGATGAGTAATACTGAGTATTTTTTTTCCGCAACTGAGTAGAAGATGTAGATAATAGAAAGAAGGATTAGTATAGCATGATTCTGCAATGCCCAGACATAATGTTTTATTGCCTGTTTAAATAAGAAGATATTGAGATTGTATACAAAGTTGTGCAGGAAAAACTCACCATTGGTCAATTGGTTTATCAATAAAAAAAACAGACCAGTGACCAGACAGATGCCAATAATAAAATGCGCAGCCCTTTTTCTGTCACTTTGCAGAAGCGATAATGCAACTGCCAAGGGTGCGGCAAAGAATGTCTGCTTGGTGTATAATGCAGCAGTAAAAAAAATCACGGGTAGTATCAATTTCTTCTGAGAGATAAAAAGATATGTGCCCATAAAACAGAAAAACAAACCCAGCATATCAACCCGCATAAAGGGACTGTTCTTAAATATATAAGAGGAACTGATAAACAACAAACTTCCTATTATTGCATTGTCACGCTCAACATATTCCAGTATTATCTTGTAAATCAGAAAGGCAATGCCCAGCACAGAGAAAAGAGTAATCAGCCTGCCTGAAAAAAAAGAAATACCAAATAGTTTGACAAATATTGCACAAAGATAACAATATAATGGTGGATAATTAGCAACGATATACGGAAATTCGTTGATTGTCTGATATATGGATTTTCCCTTGCTGATAAGATGGGCTTGATTAAGAATAAAACCTTCAGGATAGGAAACCTGGTATGGATACGAAATGATGATAATAGCCTCAACAATGTAGAAAATTGCGTAGACGATCAAGCAAATATAAATCAATTTCTTTAATGTTTTCATCATTTCAGGAAAGTAGGCATTTCAGACTTTCAGGCATTCATTTCCCAATGCCGGAGAGGGGATTTGAACCCCTATGCTGTTGCCAGCGCCAGGTCCTGAACCTGGTGCGTCTCCCAATTCCGCCACCCCGGCTAAAAGATGGTCACAGGTTATTGGGCATGGATGCTGGTTCACAAAAAGATTCCATTGTTTTTTACCCTGCCCTATTTGCTCATATCTCACTTAATTGTAGATTATAATCAAAATCGTTAATCTGTCAATTAAGATACATACCCTCTGTCGTGAAGGAGAAGAAAACAAGAGAGGACATTGACATTGGTATTTTTCTTTATATACTTAAGCCATGGATAAAACATTATTAATCATAAAACCTGATGCAGTAAAAAGAAATTTGATCGGTAATATCTTGAAGCACATTATGGATGCGGGCTTCAAGATTCTGGCGATGAAAATGATCTGGCTGAACAAGGAACAGGGCGGTAGATTCTATGAAATTCACAAAGGAAAGGATTTCTACAACTGGCTTGTGGATTTTATTTCTTCTGGACCCGTGGTCGTTGCCTGTTTGAAACACCCAGAAGGACCAAAGAAACTGCGCGAGGTCGTGGGTGCTACTGATCCGAAAAAAGCAGCACCCGGCACAATCCGCAATCTATATGGTACTTCGGTTGGCGAGAATGTGGTTCATGCCTCAGCACCGGACGAGGATCCCCAGCGGGAAATAAATTTCTTTTTCAGCCAACAAGAAATTTTTGACATTTAGATTCATAATACAAAATCGCCTTGTTTTTGTTCTGGCATTAGCGATTATCTCCTGCCCGAGCCCGGGTATAAAGGAGATAAAAATTGAAACAATTCCGGAAACAGAACTGCTTCGTGAAGCAGAACAGACAGCAAGGGACAAACCCTTTTATGCCATCAATCTAATAAAAGGAATATCCAGTTCCCAACACAAAATTGAAAAGAGCAAAATCCTGCTGAAAATCTTTCTTGACCAGAGGGAATATGGCCGGGCAGAGTGCTTGCTTGACAGTCTCAAAAATGAATTTGACATCACCCAGGATTCATTATTGAAAAACATTGCCCTGTACACATACTTAAGGCAAAAGAGATGGAATGAACTACTCAACTTGACCACAGACCCTCTGTTAAAAGGAACAACCTTGTACCATCTTCAAAGATATCAGGAGGCGATAGAATATTTATCCAGGGACATTGAATTAAGAGACTATCAATTGATCTATCTTGCCCGGTGCTACTATTTGAACAACGACTTTGAGAATGCCTTGAGGATCGCATTAGAGATTGATTCAATCAATCCTTATCTATCGTCAAATTATCAAAATCTCTTGTTTGACCTGATATTGAATACCACAGAAATTTCTTTAATCAAGAAAGAACTTCCAAAGATCAGAGATTCAGTATCAAGAAAATTTCTTCTGCTCAAGATATATGAGCGACAGAAAGATTTGAGCAATCTTCGCACTCTCGGACTTGAACTGATAAAAAACCATCCATCATCTGTTGGCGCAAAATATTGCATAGCTATTCTAAAACCAAGGACTGCAGTAGAGTACAAGTCTTTTGCCAGGGTGGCTTACTTTCACAAGGATTATGCACAGGCTATGAAACTATTCAAGAATGCGGTGAAGGACGAAGAGGTTAACTATTATCTGGGCAAAATATATTATGACCAGGCAGAGTATAACACTGCCCTGAGTTACTTCCGCAAAAGCCACCAGCCTGAGGCATACTATTATCAGGCATTGATTTACGAAAACCGTCTTGATTATCGCTCGGCATTGACTATTTATGATGCATTGATAACCAAACACAAAAACTCAAAATATGCTGCAAGGGCATTGAAAAGAAAGGCATTCTTGCTTGAGGATATTGGTGATACACTTGGCGCGATTGAAACCTTTGTCAGGGTGAAAGAGAAAAACACAAGTTTTCGCGCAGGATTTCAATTGCTCAGAATTGGCCGTTTGAGTGAGGCATTGAATATTTTTTCTAATTATACAGAGCCCGACTTTGTTTACTGGCACATGAAAATAAGAGAGCGGTTAGGCGAGCCTGCAGATAGCCTGCGACAATATTTATTTCGCAATTACCCTCTTTCTTACTACACCCTGATTAGAAGCCAGGGCGATGTTCCTCTGGATACGACCCCGCTTGACAACTGGCTCAGACAGTTTGGTGATACGACTGTGTCCTTTGACGAGAAAGATTCCCTACACTTGAAAAAAGCCAAACGATATTTTAGCCTTGATGAACAAAAATACGCTCTGGCTGAACTGGAAATGATTGAAGACAAATCTTATATGGATTTATTGTATCTGAGCAAGTTGTGTTTAGAGAATGGCTATGATTATGGCGCGATAAAATTCTGTGTACAAATGAAAAAACGCTATGAAAACAACAATGATTCGCGCAATTACCCGTTGGAATTTCTAAAAATCCTTTATCCTGTAAGATATCTTTTCACGATCTCAGAAAATACGAACGATATCTGGTTGACCCTTGCAATTATATGGCAGGAGAGCATGTTTGACCCGAATGCCACAAGCACTGCTGATGCCCGGGGTTTAATGCAGGTTATTCCTAACACTGGGAAATTGCTCGCCCGCGAACTTGGCATTGATTCAT
>JBDRWH010000068.1:0-8308 GCA_039802325.1 Caldifarciminota bacterium | reverse complement strand
AATGTCGTGATAAGTACGAATTTGAACAAAATCTATTTCAAGCCAATGGTAATGTCATATTTGTCAATCTACCTGCAGTAAAAAAATTCGCCAGGAAATGGAACGACCACAGGGAGAAAACAAAAAAGAAGCTGCTCAGCCCAGCCGAACTAAATGCCATGGGTTTGATTGATGAAATCTTACATCTGGTGATACAGAGATATCAAGATGAAAAAAATCCAGAAGCATTTGGCAAAGCACTCGATGATTTGTACAAAAGAATAGGTAAAGAAAAAGTCCATAATACAATAGATAAATTTGCTTCTTTGTTCCCACCTCTATCCGTGTATAAAGGAAAAGAATCCATAGCCAATTATCTAAGCAATACTACAGACGGAATTTCTAATATCATTATTACCTTGCAGGAAATACTGATGTTGAATTTAGCCAATGAAAATCCGGCTTTCCAGCCTTTTAAGGAACTTTTTAATGATGAAATGCTGCGTAAGGAAACTGATTATGAAGATGTTATTCACAAAATTGAGCAATTTTTCAAAACCCAACCCTTATACGGTCCATATAATCAAACTTTGATTGAACTTTTGAAATCGCCAATGCGTGCATCACCTCATTCCCTTGCCGGGCAGTTGTTATACATTAAAGAACACTGGAAACTGATATTGTCTCCTGAATTGCTTGAACGTTTGACAATCCGTATCCTTGTTTCCCTGGATTTTATCCGTGAGGAAAAAAAGGAAAGGTCAGGAGGACCAGGTCCAGCACTCATTCCAGAATTTAAGTCAGGGACTGAAACATATTATGACCTTCATTCTGACGAGCCGAGATTCAGCCCTGATACAGACTGGATGCCCAAAGTCGTAATGATTGCCAAGCATACCTATGTATGGCTGTATCAATTGAGCAAAAAGTATAATAGAGAGATAAGAAATCTGAATGAAATTCCTGATGAAGAATTGAGATTATTGAGTGATTGGGGTTTTAATGCGCTCTGGCTTATTGGTATATGGGAAAGGAGTAAGGCATCAGCGAAGATTAAAAGACTCTGTGGTAATCCTGAGGCAATTGCCTCTGCATATTCAGTGTATGATTACATAATTGCGCGGGAACTCGGCGGGGATGAGGCGTTCAATGATTTGAAACGAAGGGCGCTCGGCTATAATATCAGGATTGCAGTGGATATGGTGCCAAATCATACCGCAATAGATTCAAAATGGATAAGAGAACATCCTGACTGGTTTATTCAGCGTGATAATCCCCCATTTTTTAATTACCAGTTCAGTGGTCCTGATCTATCTGACGACCCGAAAATAGGAATATATCTTGAAGACGGATATTACAGACGCACTGACGCTGCGGTTGTTTTCAAGTTGGTTGAGAGAAGCACTGGTAGAACTAGATATATCTACCATGGCAATGACGGCACGAGCACACCATGGAATGATACTGCCCAGTTGAATTTTTTGATGTCTGAGGTGCGTGAAGCAGTGATACAAAAGATCATTGATATTGCAAGAAAATCACCGATTATCAGGCTTGATGCGGCAATGACACTGACCAAGAAACATTATCACCGGCTGTGGTTTCCTGAGCCAGGTAAAGGTGGAGATATTCCTTCCCGAACAGAATATAGTATGACTCATTCACAGTTCAATAAAGTTTTCCCTAAAGAATTCTGGCGTCAGGTCGTTGACAGAATTTCCCTTGAAGCATCAGACACATTGCTGCTTGCTGAAGCGTTCTGGTTAATGGAAGGGTATTTCGTAAGAAATCTTGGCATGCATCGCGTGTATAACAGTGCTTTTATGAATATGCTAAAAATGGAACAGAACAAAGAATATCATCAGGTATTAAAGAATGTGCTCGATTACAATCCAGAAATATTACGCAGATTTGTAAACTTTATGAGCAACCCAGATGAATTGACTGCAGTGCAACAATTTGGCAAAGATGATAAATATTTTGGTGTATGCATAATGATGGCGACAATGCCTGGACTCTGTATGTTTGGTCATGGTCAGATTGAAGGATTTCAAGAAAAATACGGAATGGAATACCAGCGTTCTTATTGGGATGAAAAAATAGACGAATATCTTGTTAAAAGACATGAACAAGAGATATTCCCAATATTAAAGAAGCGCCATCTTTTCAGTGGTGTACAAAATTTCTTTCTCTACGATTTTTTTGACAAGAATGCCATAGTGAATGATAATGTTTTTGCTTATTCTAACGGCAATGCTACAGAACGTGCTTTGATTGTCTATAACAACCGATACCAGGAAGCACAGGGCTGGATAAGGGGTTCAGAAAGATTTCATACAAGAAACCTCTGTGCGGGCTTGAATCTTGATTGCGGAAAAGGTATTTACTATCTGTGTAAAGACCATAAAGATAGTTTATATTACCTTATCGACCCTGATGTAATATCAAAACAGGGGTGGTATCTGGAACTTGGTGCTTATAAATACCATGTGTTCCTGGAATTCAAAGAAATACGGGATAATCAAAATCAGGATTTCAAGAGATTGTTTGAATTTTTGAATGGCAAAGGATTTATAAATATTGATTGGGCAATGACCGGAATGAAAATAATGAATAGAATAGAGAGATTCAAACATATAATTGAAATAGAAGATTTGCTCAAGACCAATAAGCGATTATTCTTAATAATTGATAGTATAACAAAAAATCCCTTTGGATTTCAGGATTTATTCCTTTATACATCACTTGCTGCAATCATTGATAAGAATAGCATTCTTGCTGGAGAAAATGCTGAAATTGTTAATTATTTCAAGTTGACCGAGGTTAGAAGTTTTTTGATGGTGCACACTTACGAAACAATAGAATGGTTCAACAAAGAACGATTTGAATTATTATTAGCATGGTTAGTTGTGTCTTGCATATCTCAAGAAATAGAAAACAAAAGAGAAGGTGTTGAAAAGACGCTCAAGAAATGTCTTTTGAAAATAAACGAGTTATTAAAATTTTCTGAAGAATGTGGTTATCAATATCAACGTTTCCTTAATTCCTTGACATAATACATAAAGTTAGATATAATGCCACAAAGGGGGTATAATGAAGAGAGGAGCCATTGCGCTTTTGGCACTTATTGCAGTCCTTGGTGCGTACGACCTTACAGGTCGTATTGGCATGGGATTGGGTTTTACACCGGATGTTTTTCTTGAAGCGAGTGGTGGTGTGATTACACTTCCAGTGATCGACCTCGCAGTCACAAGAATAGGTCTAAATCCCAAACTTTCATTAGAGCCGATATTCCAGTTCACTCTGCAAGATGCAAATAATAATACAAGCATTAATTTTGCCCTTGCTGGTCTTGGCAACTTCCTATTCAAGGGACATCAAAAGACCAATCTCTATGCCAAGGCAGGGCTGGGTTTCATGCTTTATTCACCAGGCGGAGGTGCAGATACAAGGTTTGGTTTCAACCTTCCTTTTGGGTTCGGGCTTGAGCATTTTGTAAGTGAGCATTTTTCCTTAAATCTCGCAGCATTGAGTGGATTTACATTTATCTCAAATCCACCTGGCGGCGGAGATTCATATATGCAAGTCAAACTCGGTAATGCCAAGCCTTTTGCATTTTACCTGCTCTGGTATTATTAACACATAGTCTAAGGGTTGGTGGGTGGGATGCTGGAAATAACTAATTGATAACCAGCATCCTAACCCTGACCTAAAAACCATCTTTAATTGATGTCCTATAAATATCTCAACCACACAGCAGATCTGGGTGTGGAGATTGAAGGAAGAACAATTACAGAGCTCTTTGTCAATACTGCAAAGGCAATATTTGAAACTCAGGTTAAGGGGAAGATATTGAAAAAACAAAATTTGACCTTCAAAATAACGAGCATATCACTTGAAGAACTTCTTATTGAATGGTGTAGAGAATTACTGTACAACTTTTCAGTAAAGGGGTTCATCCCAAAACAGTACAAAATTGAAATAACTGATGATTTTGAACTTAGAGCCACCTTAAATGGCGATATATTTGATAAAAAGAGGCACCAGATAAAATTAGAAATAAAGAATGCTACATACCACAGTTTGAGTGTAAAAAAAATAAAACACAGATATCACGCAACAATTATTTTTGATGTTTAGTCAATCTTGACAACTTTCGTTAATTCAGACCTTCCATTAATTTCAATCTTGATAAAATAAACACCGGCAGGCAACCTGCGTTCAAATTCATCTGCTCCATACCACACGATGCTGGATACTTGATCCTTGATACCTGATACAGGATTGAAAAATTTAACCACATGACCCGTAACATCATATACACTCAACGAAATTTCGGATTGCGAATTGCGAAATGCGGATTTGTTTGGGTTTTGGAAATTAGAATTTGTTTGGGATTCGGTGCTTGGAATTTGGAATTTAATCACGCAGTACCTCTGGAATGGATTTGGAAATGCTACAATAGAATATTCTGAATTCGTGTTTTCCACTGTCTCGCTGATACCGATTGGATAGCCAAAATTGGCAAAGTATATCTTATAGGGTGGAGCATCGCCCTGTGTCCAGATAACATATGCACCACATACATTTGGATAACTTATTGATTCATTGATTAAAAACAGATTTCTGATTGAATTCTTTCCATACCATCCTGTCATACAATAGTAGAGATGGTAATAGATATCTTTGTAACCCAAAGAGTCTTCATTCCAGAATAAATAACTCCAGGTTGTACCAACCGTGGAAATAACAGGATAACTGGATAAACCCGGAGTAGCATAACCACCACCATTTCCGCCATAGAATTTCGCTTCAAGGTTGCCTGATGAACTATCTTCCCAGCATACAGACAAAGGTTCATAACCATGGCTATAGTCAATTGACACATTTCGCAATGGACGGGAATGGTCAGCGAGTGAGATTATTTGAGACCAGTTGCCACCTTCATTATACCGAAAAACAATATGAAACGGAGTGTATGAACTTGAATCAACTGATGTCCACGCAACATAGATTCTTTTGTTCGGGCTGAAAATACTCATGCTCGGATTTGAATTATCTTCAAGTACTGCACCATAACTGCTCAACCTCATTGTATCACTGAACGAACCCGTTGTATAGTTTCGATAATAGATATGCCTTCTGCCATCCACATTTTCCTGCCAGACAATATGGGCGACAAGATTGGAATCAATTACTAAATCAGGAACTGAACAAACCCGGTTAGAAACATTGACCTTTACTGGTGGCGAATAATCATTCAGGCAATCATAATAAATATCGCCACCTGCACTCTCATAAGCAATATGGCGCATACCATTTCGGTCAAGGTCTATTGCTGGATGTCTGCCTGAAGATAGATAAACCGGCTCCTGCCAGTGATAACCTTCGTCCGTAGAGTAGACATAAAAAAGGCTATCTGAAGAATGGTAAACAACATAAATGGAATCATTTAATTTTGTCGCATTTTTGACTGCTATTTTGTGACTGTTATTAAATGCCGTGGCATCAAATGAATTTGTGTTTGCAACCATGCTTTTGTAGTATTGACTAAAACAGAATGCAATTCCCAGAGATAAAAGCACTAAAATCCTTTTCATAAAGACCTCCTGCAGATATTATATCAATGAGGTGAAAACTGTCAAGTATCTAAAGCAAGCGGTAATGTCAGTATTAAAGACTTAAGTCTGAAATAGATTGACAGCCTCAAGGTTTTGGATATAATTAAAAATATTATGCTTCAGGGAACCAATGATACCAGATATGCCTTTGTGAATGGCATTGTCCGTGCTAAAGAAGCAAAACTATTAAGAAAAACTCATTTTGACAGACTTATTGATGCCGGCATTGATAATTTCCGGCCTATTCTCGGTGATACGGTGTACACCGGCACCGGCGAGTTTTTAAGTATGCTGGCTGATACGGAAAAACAGGAACGAAAATTCTTTGATAAATACTGCTTCCATCCAGAAATCAGGCAAATGGTCGTGTTACCCGAAGCAATCCATAATCTGAAGGTGAAGTTGAAGAATGGTGATGAACGGCTTTTCTATGGTGTGGATATGGGGGTGCTGGAATCGGAAAACGAGGTAACTGCAATTATTTCTGACTTTCTCAAACACAAAAACAGTTTTATGCTGTCAACTGAGCTTGATAGATTTTTGTGTAGAAAGATTCGCGAATTTTCAAAGGTCTCTTCATTTTTCTCTGATTATTATAGATTATTTTTTGACTTGGAAAATATTCGCAGTTTCTTTCGCGCAAGACAGTTTGATAATCCGACTGAAATATTCAAGCAGGTTTATATTGCGTATGGTAGTATTCCTGAAAAAATGTTTATTGATAATTTGAATAAAGAATTCAGTTCAATCACCCGGGAATTCCGTAATACAATCTATGGAAACCTTATTGAACAGGGTGGAAGTTATCTTGAAAACCAGGGTTCCTTTTTGAGAATTGAAAGATTATGTGATGAAATGAAACTACAATTTTTGAAGACCGCAAGATTCTATACATTTGGTGTTGAACCTTTGTTTGGTTATTATCAATTCAAACTTGCTGAAATCAGAAGGTTGCGCCAGGTATATATGGGCAAGCAGTATAACATTCCTGCATCGCAATTGAAGGAGAGCATCCCGGATGTCTGGTGACCTGGCAATACTCGGTACAAAACAGGATATTTTGCCATTCCTGGCAACCGGTGCAATGGTTTACGCAGTTAATAAGGGTGAGGCAGAAAAGAAAGTAATGGAGCTGATTAGACAAGGAGTACGTGTAATTCTTTACACTGAAGAATTCACTGAAGAATTGAGTGAGATTTTGAGAATTTACCAGACCGAAACCTTTCCTTGTCTAATTCCATTTTCTACTGGCGCCACAAAAACCCGCATTGCAATAGAAAGACTCAGAGGAATCATTAAGAGAGCAGTTGGTGCAGATATTTTTCTGGAGGAAAAATGAGGCAGGGTGAAATTGTCAAGGTCTCTGGACCGCTGGTCATTGCTAAAAATGTCACAGGTGCCCGTATGTATGATGTGGTTCGGGTGAGCAGCGAACGGCTTATCGGTGAAATCATAGGATTGGACGGTGACCAGGCATCAATCCAGGTCTATGAAGATACTTCCGGTATTGGCCCTGGTGACCCGGTATTTTTGACTGACCAGCCACTCTTTGTAGAACTCGGACCAGGCTTGATTGAGTCGATTTATGATGGGATTCAAAGACCGCTGAATCTCATCAAAGATAAAGCAGGTGCCAATATCACCCGTGGCATAGAAGTGCCTGCGCTTGATAGAAATAGATTATGGGAATTTGAGCCATTGGTCAAATCTGGAACAAAAGTCCGTACCGGCGATATCATAGGAAAGATTCAGGAGTCGGTTTTGGTTGTGCACAAGATTATGATCCCACCTGGTGTTTCAGGTGTATTAAAAGAGATCAGAAAAGGGAAATTTAAGGTAACCGATATTGTATTTGTTGTGGATACCGAGGAAGGAATTAAAGAATTCAATCTAATACAGCGTTGGCCAGTGCGTGTGCCCAGACCTTATGATAAAAGGCTTGCCCCTACTACTATATTGAGTACTGGGCAGAGAGTAATTGATACATTCTTTCCGATTGCCCGTGGTGGTACTGCATGCTGTCCAGGACCATTTGGTTCAGGTAAAACCGTGATACAACACCAGTTGGCAAAATGGGCAGAGGCTGAGATAATTGTCTATGTGGGTTGTGGTGAGCGGGGTAATGAAATGACCGATGTGCTCATTGAATTTCCAGAATTAAAAGACCCCAAGAGTGGTGAGCCATTGATGAAAAGAACTGTGCTTGTTGCCAACACATCAAACATGCCGGTTGCGGCAAGAGAGGCATCTGTATATACCGGAATTACGATTGCTGAATATTTCAGGGACATGGGATATTCTGTAGCATTGATGGCTGATTCCACTTCAAGATGGGCAGAGGCAATGAGGGAAATTTCAGGAAGGCTTGAAGAAATGCCTGGTGAAGAAGGTTATCCAGCATATCTTGGCGCAAGAATCAGTTCTTTCTATGAAAGGGCAGGAAGGGTAAGCCCACTGGGTGGGCCTGAGCGCGAAGGCGCATTAAGTGTTATCGGTGCAGTTTCACCACCTGGTGGCGACCTATCAGACCCGGTGGTCCAGGCAACCCTGCGGGTAGTAAAGGTGTTCTGGAGCCTTGAAGACCGACTTGCTTATCAAAGACATTTTCCTGCAATAAGCTGGTTGAATTCCTATTCTCTTTATGTTGATGAAGTTAGTGATGATCTTGACTCCGTTGCTACAGGATTTGTAGCATTGTCAAAAGAGGC